>JANWLQ010000166.1 GCA_025450725.1 Terriglobales bacterium | reverse complement strand
GGCGGTTTTGTTCTTGTGGGTCGAGCGCCGCCGGCTTGGCGGTTTAATCGCGATTGCGGTCTTGGCCGCTCCGCTTTTCGTTCTCCTGCCGCAGTCGCCTCTGGCCCGCCTGCTGCATCCCGACTATAGCGCCAACTCCGCGGAACAATCCCGCCTCGTCACCTGGGCCGCTGGCATTCGCATGTTCCGCGCTCATCCAATTGGCGGTGTCGGGCTCGGGAACTTCAAGTCGCTCACTCTCTCCTATGAAACCGGCAACATCAAGGTGCTGACCTTGGCGCATAACACCTACATCGAGGTCGCCGCCGAATTGGGCCTGCCCGGACTGCTGCTCTTCATTTTTATCTTTATCGGCGGCTTGCGCAACGCCGGCGTTGCCGCTCGCCTCGCTCCCGCCGATCACTGGATTTCGCAAACCTCCCGCGGGGTGCAAATCGGCCTCATCGGCTGTGCCGTCGGTATCTTCTTCCTATCCGCGGAACAACAAAAACTGATGTGGCTCATGTTGTTCATCACGCCCTGCATTCGCGAGCTCGCCGGGCACATCGCCCACCCTGCACCGGCGCGCGTCCTTGTGCAGAGCCCCCGGCCTCGCCTCGCGCTGCCGTCAACCCCGGCCATGGTTACCAGGGCCCGCACCCTGGCGGAGATGTTCCGATGACGCGCCGTCGGTGCCTCGCTCATCTGGCCGCCGCCGCTTGCTCCGCCCCGCTGCTCCGTCGCATGCCTGGGTCATTCGCCCAGGGCCCAGCCACGGTTTTTTTCCGCCTCAACCGCCGCCGCTCCCGCTGGATGCTACTCGATCCAACGAGCCGCCCCTTCTTCATGCGCGCCGTTTACGGCGTGGACTGGAATGACGGCGGCGCCGCCGCCACCGAGGCCTTCGCCCGCGACTTCCATCAGCAGCCGCTGCTCTTCGCCGAGCACGCCGTCAACCAGCTTCGCGCCTGGGGTTTCAACACACTTGGCTGCTACGCCACCGATTATGCGCTACCGGTCGGCACCTACGATCGCGAGCGCGGCAACCCCGCCGAGATGCCCTTCATCCGCGGACTCAATGTCGCCTGGTATGGCGCCCTCAACACCGGCAATCTAGCGCCCGGTCCCTTTAAGACCCTGCTCGCCGGTGCTGTGGATCGCCGCGTCTATCACGGCTGGCCCGGTCACGTCCCCGACGTTTTCGATCCCAACTTCGCCATCTACGCGCGCGCGATTGCCGACGATCGCGCCATTCCGACTCGTCAGGCCGAGTTCACTCACGCCCTCGGCGCTTCGCCCTGGCTGCTGGCGACCATTGCCGATGACAGCGATAACTTGTTCGGCTTTGGCCCCGGACCCGAAATTCCAGGCGTTGGCGGCGTCATCCATCCCCATCTCGGCTGGATCGCCGCCATCACCGCTCCATTTCAAACCGAAAATCCCGACGTCGGCGGCGCCGGTTCCCGCCACCTCGTACGATACGCCGACCGCACCGTCTATACCAAGGCGGCGTGGAGCAACTATCTTCAAACCAAGTATCACTCGATCGCCAATCTCAACTCAGCTTGGGGCGCGCAGTACACCACGTTCGCCAGCGACGGCGGCTGGCCCGCGGGCAGCGGCCTGCTCGATGAAAGCGGCCGCCATTCCTGGCTCGGCACTGCCCGCGGCGACGACGCGCCGCCTGCGGTGCGCGCCGACCTTGACGCGTTCCTCGGCCTTTACGCCGAGCGCTACTTCGAAACTACGTCCTCTGCCATTCGCGCAGCCGATCCAGGCCACCTCGTCTTCAGCGGGGCGCTGAATGGTTTCGGCGGTCTGACCCGTGCTCCCATTCTGCGCGCGGCTGGCCGGTATTGCGATGCCCTCCAACTTGCTCTTGACCGGCGGCGCCCCGATGTGCTCGATCGTACCTACGAACTTACCCCCAAGCCCGTTTTCGCGTGGCTTGGCTTCCGCGCCGACGCCGACTCCGCCCTGCACAGTCGCGCCGCTGTGGACGGCGTTTACAACTTTGCTTCTCAGACCGACCGCGCCCGCGCCTACACCGCCGAACTCGACTGGATGTTTCACCACCGCGTCCCCGGCGGCGACTACCCCGTCTTTGGCTTCGCCTGGTGGGAGTACATGGACAAGCTCGGCGAAGATGCCAACTGGGGATTGGTCAACCCCAGTGGCGCCCCCTATACCGGTTTTGTGGACGCTGTAACTGCCGCCAATCGCCAGGTGGAGGCGGATCTCGAAAGGTTCACCAATTAACTATGCGTCGCAGCATCTTATCCAACGGAGCCGGTCTCATCATCGCCGGGGTGGTGTCGTTCCTGATCGCCCCGCTTATGATCCACCGACTCGGCGCCTCAATCTTCGGCCTCTGGGTGCTCGCGTCCTCGCTGGTGGACTACTCTGGTCTTTTTGACAATGGCCTCCGCTACGGCCTGTTCCGGTTTGTCGCCCGCGATTGGGGCGCCGGCGACCGACAGGGTCTCAACCGTACCATCGCCAATGCCCTTGCCCTCAGTGGCGCCTCCGCCGGGCTGGTGCTTCTCCTTCTGCCTTTTCTCCTCGTCTGGGCGCCCCGCGTGTTCCCCGCCGCTGCCGGCGCAGCCTTTCACAACACCCTGCTGTTGATGGCCCTCAGCCTCGCCATCCTGTTTCCCGCCCGCTGCCTGGGCAACTATATGAGCGGCATCCGCCGCTTCGATCTTTTCAACGTGGCGACGATTTCCTCAGTGCTGCTCCGCAATGGCTTGGTTGCGGTGCTGCTCCTCACCAATCATGGCGTAGTCTCGCTTGCCGCCGCCACCCTGGTCTCCTCCGTATTTCTTCTCCTCCTCGCCGCCTTCCTTATCCGTCGCGCCGATCCCGGGCTTGTCTTTTCCGCGCGGTTTGCCAGTTGGTCGGGCGCCCGCGAACTGTTCGTCTATGGCGGCTTCGCCTTCGTCACCCTTGGTGGCGAGTCACTTCGCTCGTACACCGACGCCTTGGTGATTGCCCGTACCCTCACTGTCGCCCTGATCACGCCCTTCAATGTCGCCACCCGTCTGATTGAATACGCCAAGGGCGTGCTGTCGGCCATCGCTTCTCCTCTGAATGGGCGCATGTGCGAGTTCGTCGGCCGCAACGACGCCGCCGCTCTGCGCCACCTTTACCTGAATGCCACCCGGTATTTCACCTTAATTGCCGCCTACTTCGGCATGCTCTTCTACTTCGACGGACGCGCCCTGATCCATCTTTGGGTCGGCCCCGAGTATGCCTCCAGCTACGGGCTGCTCCTCATTCTTGTCGCCGGCTATTTGCTGGCCTGGGCGCAGTATCCCTCCAACTTGCTTCTCTTTTCCGTCGCCCGTCATCGCTTCCTCGCCGCGCTTACGTTGGTCGAAGGGCTCGCCAATCTGGGCCTCAGCTTTCACTGGGCCCACGTCTATGGACTGAGGGGCGTGGCCTGGGGCACCACCGTTCCCTTATTGATCGCCAGCGTTGCCATCGAACCTTGGTATGTGCTGCGCGTGGCCGGCATTCGCTGGGGCGAGTATTTCCGCCTCGGTTTTGCTCGCGCCACTCTCACCGCGCTCGCCTGCTCCGCGCTGCTGTCCCTGGGCATGGTCCCGGTGTCCAGCTCGAGCTGGGCTCATCTTTGTGCCGCCGGACTGGGCCAGTCCCTGCTCTTCGCCGTCTGCGCCGGTGCCGTCGGAGTGGTCCCCGACGAGCGCCAAGCCATGCTGCTCAGCTTCCGTCGCATTCTCATCCGGGCCAACCGGCGCTTCGCCGCGCCGGCGGCCTCCTCGACCGGAGTTACCCGAAGCGTCACCCCCGGAGTTACGCAATGACATTCAGCGCCCTCATCCCCACCAAAAATCGCCCTGACGACCTGGTTGGCACCATAGCCTCGCTGCTCGCCCAGACCGTGCTCCCCATTGAGTTGCTCGTCGTGGACCAGGGCCGCGACGACTCTGCCGAGCGCGCCGTCCGGGCGCTCTTTGACGCCAACGGCACGGTGGTTAAACTGCGTTACTTCCGCACTCCCGAGATCCGGGGCCTGCTCGAAGCTCGCGAGTTCGCCGTCCGGCATGCCCAGGGCGAAATCCTCTTGTTTCTCGACGACGATATCGAGCTTGAACCCGATTACGCCGCCCAACTTCTCGCCCTTTACCGCGACGATCCCAAGCTCACCGGCGCAGCCGGCGTCATTACCAACTACCGGCCGCCCGCCTGGACATATCTGTTTTGGCGCACCATCTTCTGTCGGGGCGTGTTCCGCGATGAGCGTCCGGCGCTGCACTGGCAGGCCTTTGGCCGAACCCCGGACCAGGCGCGGAACCTTCCGCCCGTTCCCGTCAGTGTTCTCGGAGGCGCTCAGATGAGCTTCCGCGCCGCCGCTCTGCGCGGCTATCACTGTCTCGACATTCGGCCGGGCTGCCCCCGCGGTGAAGACATCTCATACTGCGTTGGCCTCGGTCCGCAGGCTCGTTTCCTGATTACGCCTCGTGCTCGCCTCTGCCACCACCGCAGCCAGTCTGGCTCTGACCGCTCCCGTTGGCGTCTGGCCGAGCGCGATGGCATCCGCGGCTTCCGCGCGGCTTGCTGGCCCCACAACTTTGCCGCTTGGTGCGCCGGCGAATGGCTCCGTCTTGGTTATTGCCTTCCCGAGATTGCTGCTTGTGCCTTGGCGGCCTTCGCTCTGGTGATCTACTGGCCGGTACTTACTGGCCTTGTCGGGCAATGGTACTCAGATCCTAATTACGGCCATGGCTTTCTCGTTGCGCCGCTGGCCGTGTATCTGCTGTGGCGCAGCCGCCATCGCTGGCGTCGGCAGCCGTTGCGCCCCAGTCCCGCCGGCGCCGCCATTATGATCCTCGCCGCCGCCATGCTCGTCTTTGGCCGCCTCGCCGCCGAGCTATTCTTTGCCCGGATTTCGCTGCTGGTTGGCCTCGCTGGCGTCATAGTGCTCTTCGCGGGCTGGCGCCGCCTCCGCGCCTGGGCCTTCCCCTTCGGCTTCCTGTTCCTAATGATACCGCTGCCGGCGGTGATCTATTACCAAATCACCTTCCCACTGCAGCTCGTCGCCTCCCGCCTCGCCTCCTGCGGCCTCGACCTGCTGCAGATTCCCGCCTTGCGCGAAGGCAACACCATCATGCTGCCCAACTACACTATGTCGGTCGCCGACGCCTGCAGTGGAATCCGCAGCCTGTTCTCGCTCATTACCCTTGCGGTCGGCTACAGCTACTTCACTGAATCGAGGCTGCGCATTCGCGCCCTGCTTGTCATCTGCATGGTGCCCATCGCCATTTTCGCCAATGCCATGCGTATCCTCGGCACTGGCGTTCTCACGTATGACTTCGGCCCAAGGTACGCAGAAGGATTTTTTCACGCTTTTTCCGGCTGGCTCATCTTTGTCGTCTCCCTCGGCCTGCTGCTGGTGCTGCACGCCGCCCTCCGCCGCCGCTGGCGCACTCCGCGCCCTATTGCCCGCCCCGTTGCGCTGGCGGCCACCATGAAACCGGAGCATATATGAAATCGGCATTGCTCTTTACCGCCGCCCTCCTCGGCGCAACTTTCTTTGCTCTCGGCGCGCTCCAACACGCCGAGGAGGTCCCGTCGGCCGTTCCGCTGAGTCGGTTCCCCCCTCAAGTCGCGGGCTGGTCGAGTGTCAACCTGCCCCTCGACCCCTCCGTGCTCGCCATGGCGGGCGTGCACGACTATCTCAACCGACGCTTCACCCCGCCCGCGGGTCAGGCGCTCGAATTATATGTTGGCTACTATCCCAGTCAGCGCACAGGTGACACAATTCATTCTCCCAAGAATTGCCTGCCTGGCGGCGGATGGGTGCCGTTGCAAGCGCGCGAGCAAACCATCGCGATCCCCGGCCACGCTCCCATCCGCGTCAATGACTATGCGGTAGCCAAGGGTGCCGATCAGGCCGTCGTCCTGTACTGGTACCAAGGCCGCGGTCGCGTCATCGCCAGCGAGTATGCCGCCAAATGGTGGATGGCCACCGACGCCCTTGAGCGCCACCGCACCGACGGCGCCTTGGTGCGCATTTGGGTACCCGTTCATCAGTCTCTTGCGTCCGCCGACGAACAGGCGGCCGCCTTCGCCCGTCTCATTTATCCGCGGCTTGCCGCCTACATCCCCAACTGAGGTCACGCCCATGTCATCGCTCAAAATCGCCGCCATCGCCTCTTGCCTTCTGCTCTTCACTGGCTGCTCCAGCCTGCTCGGGCGCAATGCCGCCTTTTATGTCCAGCGCGGCGACCGCTACCGCCAGCAGGGCAAGACCGACGCCGCCTCAATCGAGTACCGCAAGGCGCTGCAGAAAGATCCCCATGACGCCGATGCCTTCCTCGGCCTCGCCCGCGCCGACCTGGCGCTTGGCAATCCCTCGGCCGCCTATCTCGCTCTGCGCGACGGAGTCACTGCCGATCCCCAGCGGACGGATATCCAATTGGCGCTCGGTCAGCTTGAGCTCGCCGCCGATGACCCCGCCCACGCCCAGGCCGAGGCCGATGCCGTGCTTGCCCGCGAACCCAGCAACATTGCCGCGCTCCAGCTTCGCGGCGCCGCCCTGCTTGGCCATCATCAGGCCGCCTCGGCGAAAGCCGCCGAGGCCGTCTTCACTCGCCTGGTCGCACTCCAGCCCAAGGATCCGGCCGCCCGCGTCAATCTCGCCGTCTTGCAGATTGGGAGCGGGGACCGCGCCGCCGGCGAACAATCGCTGCTCCAGGCAATTGCCCTCAACCCGAGCTTCGCGCCGGCCAATATGAACTTGGCTAATCTGTACCAGGTCGAGAATAACCCGCAAGCCGCCGACTCTGTCTTTCAACGCGCCACCGCCGCTAGCCCGAAAAACGCTGCCTTGTTTGTCGCCTGGGCCAACCTCCGCCGCGATCGCCGTGATTTGGCGGGTGGCGAGCAGGTGCTGGCTACGCTGCGCCACAATGATTCCTCGCCCGAGGCGGCAGTTGCCATCGGTCGTGTCTATGTGAGTTGGGGGGAGGTCGAAAAGGCGTTAGGCGAATTTCAGCGCGCCGGCGCCGCGGGCGCGCGCGATGCTGTGGCCGCCGATCTCGCCCTCGGTCGCTGGTCCGATGCGGCCCGTCTCAATGCGGCCCTGCTGCGCGCCTCTTCGGTCGCTCCCGCCGACCACGTTACCGATCGCATTGCCGACGCCCGCATTCTCACGGCTTCCGGCAAAGTCGACGCCGCCACTTCTGCTCTGCGCCAAATCGTCAGCGATGCCCCCAGCTCCGGCGCCGCCCATGCCGCTCTGGCTGCCGTCTATGAACAGAACGGCCAAACCGCCGCCGCCCAGGGCGAGTACGAGCAGGCGCTTAGCCATGCCGGCTCGGCTGAGGATGCGCCCGCCGTGCTCGCCGCCGTCGCTCAATTCGACCTGCGCCAAGGCAATATCCGCGAAGCACTGGCGGCTTCCGGTCGTTGGGCTTCGCTACAACCCGCATCGGCCGCCTCTCACCTCGCTCTCGGCGCCGCCCTGCTCGCCGGCCATGCCGTCCTTCCCGCCACCCAACAATTCCAGGCCGCGCTTGCTCTCGCCCCGCACGACGCAGCCGTCTACCAACGCCTTGCCGATGCCGATGCGGCGAGCCACAATGTCGCCGTCGCGGAGCGCGATCTCAATACCGCACTCTCGCTGGCGCCCGACAATGCCGCACCGCTGGCGCAGCTGGCCGACCTTGAAAGTGGCAACGGCCAGCGGACACAGGCTATCGCCCGCGTCAGTCAATTCGTTGCCGCGCATCCCCTCAACGCCAGTGCCCATCAGATCCTCGGCGCGCTCGAGATCCAGGCCGGCGACCGTGCCCGCGCCGAACAAGATCTCCAGCGCTCCCTCCAACTCGATCCTAGCCTGGTGATCAGTTACCTCCAGCTCGGGCGCGCCTATCAGGACGATCATCGCGACGCCGACGCCATCGCAACTTACCGCCAGGCGCTCGCGTACAAGCCCAATTTTCCGCCCCTCATCACCCTCATCGGCAATCTCTATCTCAGCCAGCGCAATTACACTCAGGCTGGAGCTTACTTCCAGCGCGCCCTTGACCAGGATCCCAACTTCGGAGTCGCCGCCGCCAACCTCGCCTGGATTGATCTGCAAACCAACGCCAACCCCGCGCTCGCTCTCGGTCTCGCCCAGCGCGCCAAGCAGCTGTTGCCCAACGTCGATTCGGTGAGTGACACGCTGGCCGTCGCCTACACCCGCAACGGTGCCTCCGCCAGCGCCATACCGCTGCTCAAACAATGCATCGCCCGGGAACCCAATGTCGCTCTCTACCGCCTCCA
This sequence comes from Terriglobales bacterium, assembly GCA_025450725.1. Lineage (GTDB taxonomy): Bacteria > Acidobacteriota > Terriglobia > Terriglobales > SCQP01 > SCQP01. The sequence continues at coordinate 26,441 of JANWLQ010000166.1, read as the reverse complement.
TCTCAGCCAGGCAATGGCAGCGGGCCACGCCGCCGGAGCCGTGTCCATGCGTTGATTGCGCAGCTTGCTTGCAGTTACTTATTAATGAGTGCTGCTTGCTCGTCGCATCTATTAAGCATCCAACTTTCAGTGGCTTAAATGCCGCCAAGGAGAATCGCACAAATGAAACATAGCTGGCTCGTTACGGTGACGCTGGTTGGCTGCGCGTGGATGCTCTCCACCACCGCCGCCCGCGCTCAAACCACAATCAATATGGCAACCTCCTCCCAGTTCGTTGACTTCTACACCGGCAGCACGCCGGGGTCGCTCAATGTCATTCTGGGCTGGGAACCCGGTGTTAACTTCACCGGCAATCATACCCTTACTGGAAGCTTGAATCCATCCGGCGCTCCCGGACCGAATTACTCACTCACTACCTTCGATCCGCTGGCCCTGACGGGTAATGGCTCGGGCACCTTCTCGGCCACCAGCGGCGAACTGGCCGGCTCCGCTTTCGACGTGAGCTCGGGCTCGGGCACCGCCTTCCATGGCATGTTGACCGCGCTCAGCTTCTCCCAGGCGCTGTCGGGCTCCAATGTCGTCACTATGCAAGCCATGGTGCAGGGCACCGGGGGCTTCGCCAGCACCGTTTTCAAGCTTCTGGGTAGCATCATTCTCGCTCCCGGCGGCAATATCAATGGCGTCGCCAACTCCAACACAACCGTGGATGAGGCGGGCATTATCGTTCCCGAACCGGCCACCGTCCTGCTCTGGTTGACCGGACTTGGCTTCCTTGCCGGCTGCGCGTACCTGCGCCGCCGCTCCGCTTTCGAGGTAACACTATGACCTTCTATCGCTCCTTGCTGGGCCTGGCCACCGCTTGCGGTATGCTCGCGCTCGGCGCCAGTGCCCAAACTCCCATCACCCTTACTTCCTCCGGAAGTAACTTGGTGACTTTCTCCAGCACCGGCAACGGTAACGTCAGCGCCACTCTGGGAAATTGCAGTAACTCCCAGTGCAGCATGTCCGGGGGCGCTGAGGGCAGCTTCAACGGCTCCGCCGTGAGTGGCTATACCCTCAACCTCGGTCAGTTCACACCGTTAACCAACAACGGCGGCGGGTCCTTCTCCGCCAGCGCCGCGGGGTTAGCCGGCTCCTCCTTGTCCCTTACCGGCGCCAGTGGAACCGTCTTCAGTGGCGCGCTCACCGCCTTGAACTTCACCGACTCCGCCAACGATATGGTGGCCATGTCCGCGACCATTCAAGGCAGCGGCAGTTTCAGTGGCACCAAACTCACCATCCAGGCCGCGGTGCAGTTGGACGGCGCCAATATCGAATCCGTCGCCTCTTCACCCTATCCTGTCGCGGTCAGTGGCGGCATCGTGCCCGAACCCACCACGCTGTTGCTCTTTGGCACCGGCTTGCTCTGCCTCGGCGGCCTCATGCGCCGTCGGATCGGTGCCATGGCCGATGGCGAAAGCGTGTGATCACCCTTCGGGCAGATGCGGCCCCGGTCCGCCGAAGCCCATCATTTTTACAAGAAATCGATGACCAACAACATTCCAAGTTTCGCTCCCCTCCGACCTGGTCGCGCGCAACCTCCGCGCGGCTTCGTTCGTCTCCTCCTTGGCTTGGCCGCTGACTGCGGCGTGCTCGCCCTCTCCGCCGGCGCGGTGCTGTGGCCGACGGCGAAAGTGCATGAACCCATCTTGTACATGATCCCATCTTTATATTAGAGAGAAAATCATGACCGACAACATTCCAAGTTTCGCTCCCCTTCCCGATGGTCCAAGTCGCGCGCAGCGTATGCGCGGCATTGGCCGCGCGCTGGCGATTGAGACTGCGATCTTTGCCGTCGTCATGGCCGTGCCCGCGACCCGCGCACCCATCATTCGTGCCATTGCCCCGGCCCGTACCGTCCTGCTCTACGTACCGCCGCCGCCGCCTCCGAAAGTAAGGCCGCCTCGCATCACCCAGCCGGTGCGCGAGGTCATCCGCCGCCCGGCGCCCATTCCCACGCCCGTCCGCCTCGCGCATTTCGATCCCCCCAAGATCGTCGCGCCGCGTCCCGTCAAGGCGGTAAAGCCTGTGCCGCGCCCCACTCAAATGGCCGCCGCATTGTCGCCCCTTCCTAAACTGAGTCCCACCCCCGATGCCGCCGCCTTGCGCCGCCCGGTTCAACTTGCCGGGTTCGGCTCTCCCTCGGGCGTAAAAGGCGTCGCCCACTCGCCGCTGACCAACGTCGCCCACCTCGGAGACTTCGGAAGCGCCGCGACTAACGCTCAGCCAAGCGGCGGCAACGGCCGCGGGGTCCAGTCCGCCGGTTTCGGCGACGCGGCGGACGGACACGGCGGCGGAGGGGGCAACGGTAACGGCAATGGTCGCGGAGTCCAGTCCGCCGGGTTTGGGGACGGTGCCGCCGCCGCCGGTCCCGCTCGCGCCGCCGTTGCTGCGGCGGAAGCCATCAGCCCGGTCGAAATTCTTTACAAGCCCGAACCCAAATACACGCCCGAAGCCCGTTCCGCCGGTATCCAGGGCGAAGTTCTCATCCGCGTGAGCTTCCTCGCCTCCGGCAACATTGAGGTGGGCAGCCTCGTGCGCGGACTGGGTTATGGACTCGATCAACAGGCCGTCGAGGTCGCGCGTGAAATTCGTTTCAAGCCCGCCACCCGCAACGGTCAACCCGTCTCCACCAACGCCATCGTCCATGTCCTGTTCCAGCTCGCTGAATGAATTTGAATTTGGAGGTCCCCACCATGCGCACCCATTCCCTTCTCGCCGCCGTCGCGCTCGCCGCTTCACTCTCCCTCTCTGTCAGTGCCCAGACGCCCGCCGCCGACACCAACATCCAAGGCATCATTAATCGCGTCATTGCCCAGGAACGCGCCTTCCGCGATCGCGTTGTCCAATACCAGCCGCGCGTTGAAACCTATCTTCAGAATCTCAAGCCCAATGTGGATCTCCAATCCGTACCGGCCGGTGACACTTACTTCCTGGGTTACATGGATCTCAGCCATGGCCTCAGCGAACCGATGTTCACCAAGACCGACACCGGCTTTTTCGCCAAAGCCGGCGGACTTTTCCATAGCCGTTACGATCCCCGCGGCTTTGTGCAGATGATGATGCCCGATCGCTATCGCTTCAATGACACCTATTACAGCTTTGATTATCAGGGCCAAGCCTTCCTCGGCGACGTTCGCTGCTATATGTTTGACGTTGTCCCGCGCAAGGGCTACGCCCATGGCAGCTTCAAAGGACGTATTTGGGTCGAGGACCAGGGGGATAACATCGTCCGCTTCGACGGCACCTTCGTGCCCGACCCCATGACCCATCATTTCTTCCATTTCGATAGCTGGCGCACCCAGATGGGCCCTGGCTACTGGCTCCCGACCGCCATCTATACCGAAGAAGGCGAAGTCAACAAAACTTTGATCAAGGCTTACACCCGCTTCTGGGGCTACGACCTTGCTTCCGCCAATCACTCCGAGCTGACCGACATCCAGGTGGATAGCCAATCGGCCATTGACGACCAGAGCCAGACCTCCCACGACAAGGCTCCCCTAACCCGCCAGCGCGATTGGGAGCGCAAGGCCGAGGACGACGTTCTCGTCCGCATGCAAAAGGCTGGTCTGCTCTCCCCCGAAGGCGCGGTCGACAAGGTGCTCGACACCGTGACCAACAACCTTGAGGTGACCAACAAGCTCAACATCGAACCTGAGGTCCGCTGTCGTGTCATGCTGACCACTCCGATGGAGTCGTTCACCGTCGGCCACACCATCGTGATTAGCCGCGGATTGATCGATGTGCTGCCCGACGAGGCCAGCCTTGCCATGGTGATCGCCCACGAACTCGGCCACATCGTGCTCAACCAGGGAATTGACACCAAGTACGCGTTCGACGACCGCATGATTTTCCCCGATCAGGACGCCTTCCGGCAGATCCGCATGATGCGCACCCCCACCGAGGAAGCCGCGGCCGACCAGAAGGGACTCGAGCTATTGCACAATTCCCCCTATGCCAGCCACCTCGGCCAGGCCGGATTGTTCCTACTGGCGCTCAGCCATCAGGCCGAGGGCATGCCCAATCTGGTCGCCGCCCACATGGGCAACCCGATCGTGCTAAAAGGCCGACTCGATCGCATGAATGCGCTGATCGCCTCCGCCCCCGCCCTACAGCCGCGCAACCCCAACCAGGAACCTGCGATGGCTTTGGGCAGCCGCATCCACCTCGATCCCTGGACCGACCAGATCAGCTTACTCAAGGCCCCGGCGGCCGCCATTATTTCCGGACGCGATAAGCTCTCGTTCGAAATCACTCCCGTCGAGATCTTCCTGACCCGTGAAGCGACGACGCAAACCGCCAGCGCCTCGCCCGTCCCGAAACAGTAGCCCCAGAGCCGCTTGGACGTGGTCGTACCGGGGTCCCCAGCACCGCTTCTGGGCGCTGGGGTGGTCGTACCAAGGCCCCCTGCGCGGCTTTTGCGCGCAGGGATGGCCGTAATTCCGAAGGGTGGCCCGCTGCCGTGAATCGATTTCCGCCGCACCTTCGACCCCCTCTCCCCGGAGATGGCCGCAGGCCGGGGCCCCAGAACCGTCGTCGGTTCTGGGGTGGAGCGATAACGCGGACCGGAGTGGGGACCGGGGCCCCCGCAACCGCGTTGGGTTGCGGGGTGCGGAGTCGCGACCGGGTGCAGCGAACGGAGGCGCGCCTCCCGAACGGCGGCCTGCCGACCTGAAGCGAATCCCGCCGCGGCGACGCGTCAACGCGGCGGGCTGTAAGAAGCGCGGCGGAGCGAGCCTCCCCAGTGCTGCTATTGGGGATGTCTTGCGCCACTGGCTGCTTGTTTTAGCCCCCGCCTGCAATCGCCGCGAACGCCGCCTTGTTGGCCGCCGTCACGCCGCTAAGGAAGTCGCCATACGTCGCTTCCTCGCCTCCGGTCGGGTACCCCCATGGATCCGTGCCCGCCGTCGGCTTATCCGCTACCCCGTCGTACGCGTTGTCGCGCCTTGTCAGTAGGCCCCAATTCGCCTGCTCGCCGCGCATATCGTACATGGCCCACCACTTCAGCCCCACGATATGGCGAACGCCGCTGCTATCCTCCGCCGCCAGCTCCAGCTTCATCCGTGCCGCATACAACTGCCCACGCGCCGCCTGCGTCTTCAATTCGTCGCTCGGCGTTGCGTACCGCGCCATGTAAGAATCCGACTTGGCTTGGTATCCCTCCCAATTCACCCATGGCAGGTTGCCGCCGTACTGTGCGACGAAATCCAGCCGCTGCTGCGCGTCGCCGCAGTTCGAGCAGTCCGCCGGTATGCTGGGCAGACTGATCACGTCCAACGACTGCGCCGCCGCCTCCAGGATCTCCTTGCGCGCGGGCGTTCCCCACGTCCCAACGTAGGTTGGCCCCATATACAGCACGCCCGGCGCTGCTGCGGCCAGATCGCTCTTGATGGTGGAAAAGTAATGCGAGGCGTGGTACAGCAGAAAGTCGTTCAAGTCCTTTACCATACCGGCCGACGCTCCATGAAGCTGATAGGCGTCGGTCGGAACCCAGCAACTCGAACCGTGCGCCGCTGGGCAGGTTCCGTCCTCATCCAAAACGCCTGAACCCACGCCCCAGCCGCCGTTGCTGCCGAAGCTGGTGTAGTTCGCCTCCCACGCACTGTTGAGCGCGCTGATGCTGTTCCCGTAACGCGCCGCCAGCCAGTTCGAGAGCGCCACCTTCGAATATACCGTTGGGTCGCTGTAGCTCACTCCCAGTTGCGAGTTCGAAGTTTGCGTGGGCGATGTCACCAGGATGATCCAACCCAAATGCGCTTGCTCATAACCTTTCGCCGCTACACCCTGGTCCACGGTCACAAAATCCGTGCCCGCTCCAAAGCCTTCCAGGTTATCGGTGTCGTCAATGTTGATGCCGATTAGGTAATCGCTATGTGGACCATGCAGCGCCTGCTGCATAGAGTAGTCCTTGGTCAGAGCAACCTGCAGCCATTGGCTCCAATTCGCGTCCCAAATGTCCGGCGACTGCGAACGATAACCGTCGAACACGCTCGCCTTTACCCCCGCAATCAAATTCTTCACCGGTTGCGCCGCATAGCCATTGCTGTTGGTCAGCGAGTAGAGACTCGGCGCCTCCATCGCCACGAATGGCAGCTTCACCGGGATGGTCCCGTCCGCCGTGCCCCAATCCGAGCTCTTGTAGACTGGCAGCGTCCAGCCGATACCGTACTCCGCCACGGTGTTGAAACCCCATGCCTGCAGCCGCTTCACGCTCTCCAGCGCCCAATTCAGTGTGGCATTGGGCAGCGGCCCTTTGGCGTATTTGGCGGCCACCAGGCTCGCTAGATTTACATTTTGGTAATCGGTGCCGTCGTCGGTGGCATCAACGTTATAGACGCCATTCATCCAGAACGCATCCCCGGCCGGCGTGCATAGATGCCAATGGCTCCCGATCTCGGCCGTGTAGAAGTGCCCCGCCGGCCGTCCCAGCGAACTTGCCGTCGGGCAGGGAAGCGCCGTCAATCCCCCATAGGCGTCGGTCGCTGTACTCGCCGTCGATGTCGGCGGCGCCGCGATGGCGGCCGTCGCCGGCGCGCTGGCACTGTGTTGCGCGCTATCGCTGACCGTCGCGGTAAAGGGGAAGTTCCCCGCCACCGTCGGTGTTCCGCTTACCGTACCCGAACTTGCATCCAGGCTCAACCCCGGCGGCAGCGAACCCGAACTCACCGCCCAGCGATAGGGAAGCGTTCCCCCCGTCGCGCTCAGCATGGCGGCCACCGCCGCGCCTTCGGTTCCCGAGACCGTCGTATTGGCCACCCGCAAGCCTTGCGTCACCGGCGCCTGTGCCGCAATCGACGCTGCCACCGCCGCGCTGACCGCATGTTGCGCGTTATCGCTGACCGTGGCAGTAAAGGTAAAGGTGCCCGCCGCCGTCGGCGTCCCGCTGATTGCGCCCGTCGTCGCGTTGAGCGCAAGGCCGGCCGGCAAGGTGCCCTTGCTGATCGCCCAACTATACGGGAGTGTCCCCCCGGTGGCGTTCAGCACTGTACTCAGCGCCGTTCCCTGCGTACCGGTCAGCGCCGAACTCGTGATTGTCAAGGCTGTCCCAACGGGCTGGCCTTGAGTGCTTTTGGCAGTCAGATTAGCTAATGGGACTCCACCGCATCCAGCCAGTAAGAGAAGCCCAAGAGCCAGTACAACGGAGCGGACATGTGTCACCGACATCCGTTGAATCTACCAGCACTAACCTCGACCTTTTACCTGATTCCAGATAGTTAAGACTTTTTCCGATGTTCGCTCAGGTATTTTCTGTATAGGGATTCGATAGGCATTACTATATGCACATTTTTTGCTCTGTACCGGTGCAGAATTCTTGCGCATTATGTTCACCATAAAGCCCGCAAAGCGCGCGCTATCGCCTTCTTGGCATTGGAGTTAGCTGTCGACCGGCTCGGGCGCTCAGCTGAACGGACCGCTGCAAGCAACTACCGGCCACTGGCTCAATTGCCGAGACTCAGGCGGACACAAAACAAAGATACGGAATTTCGCGTCGGCTGACTAAGGCCTTTCCTGCGGTGGTTAGACCAAGCCGAGCCCACCCGTAAGAGCTGTGTGCAGTGCTATTGCACACTTCGCGCGCGGCGACATCGTTCGCAAATCAGCCTTTCAGGTGGAGGGAGTCGCGCTCGGCAAACAGGTTTCGTCGGCGCGCCGGCAGGGAGTCGCGGAGGGCGGAGCGCGGCGTGCTTGGACTGCTAGGCCGCCTCGCGGCCCTTCGCGCGCGTCCTGCTGGTCGCCTTCGTCTTCGCCTTTGCCGATTTTGCCGTCGAGCTCGTTTTGCCGCGGCCCGCCATTGTTCGCGTGGTTCGCGTCGTTCGCGAAGACTTGGTGGCCCGGGATTTCGAAGAACCACCGCCCGCAATCTGCATCCGGCTCTTACTGCGCGCCGGCGCGGCCGCCTTGCGCTCGCCCCGGGAACGCGCAGCTTCGGTTTCCGGATAGATGAACTTGTGGAATCGGCTTCCGGGCTTGTCGTCGTAGACAAGCTCCAGCCCTTTCTCGTCGAACACCTTGAAGAAACTGTCCCAGTCCAACTCTTCCAGCTCCGACGCCGATTGCGGCGAAAACGCGAAGCGCAGCATCCCGCCGGTGCGGCTGACCACCGCCGGGGTCGCATTGTGGGCCTTAGCCCAGTTCTGAATCTCTTCGTGGTCGCGGGTTGTTTCGGATGCCATACCCCGCCAGATGCCGCAATGCCCGCTTCCCGTTGCTGCGTTCTCAAAACCGTCTAGGCGGCTTGCAGAAGCTGCACTTCAAACCAATCCGGCGCTTGCGGCCGTTCGGCGCCAGGCCCGAGTATCCACTCCTCTGGCCCGGCAGTGACAAAACCATGAGCGGAGTACAATTCGGCGGCCGGATTATTGCGCTCGGTCGGTACAAATCGCCCGACGAATGTATGCGCATCCTCCTCGGCTTCTATCGTCAGGGCGAGGGCCAGCCGTTCCAGCTCGAACCCCATGGCGCGGCAGCTCATCACGAACGATTCAAACGTGCAGACGTCCCCCTGCCGCGAGACCACCACCGCCAGCACCAGCCCCTGCTTGCCGAAACGATCCGACAGATGGGCCACATAGATCCCGTACCGTGGACTCGCCATCATCTCCTGCAACTGCGCTTTCGAGTAGCGGATGGTGGTGGTATTGAATTGATTCGTGCGCTGCACCAGCTCGCAAAGACGATCAAGGTCGCCCGCCATGGCCGGGCCGAACTGGACGCGTAAATGCAAGCTTTGCATCATCGCGTTGTAATCAACCGGCTCGGTCATCGCCTCCCGCCGCCGCACCTGCTCGCGATACAGGGCGGTGCGTTGTTTGGCTTCCGCCGTCTGACGCGTATTGGGGAATGCCAGCAGCCACTCCAGCGCCTGCCAAGAATCCGCGTCCAGTGCATCGAGCACCTGTACCGTGGGCAATTGCTGCGCCACCAAATGCCGTTCCGCCGGGTTATCGTCAATCAACACGAACGAATCCAGGCCCAGATCCAGCAACTGCGCCGCCTGCTCAATGGCTTCGGCTTTCGGACGCCAGCTAATTTGCAGCAGTGCAAAATCTTCGGGCTGCAAATGCATCTCCGCCCAGCGTATGGACCCTGGATCATTCTTGCTCACTGCCACCAAAAGAATGCCCGCCTCGCGCAGCCGCCGCAACAACTCCTGCCGCGGGCGCAGATGCTCAACCGGACCCTCCGCCATCACTCCTCGCCACAGCGTGTGGTCGAAGTCCACGGCCAGAACCTTTGTGCGCCGCAAAGTATGGAAGGCGCGCAGCTTAGCAAGATAATGACCGGCGGCAAAATCGCCGAACGCCTGGGTATGAAAATAGGCATGCTTAGCGCGCCCCGGTACCACGCTCCGCGAGCACGCCCGCAGTCCGTGCCGCCGCACGAGCGACTGTTCGTCAACCAGCAGGCAATTCTCGGTATGCGCCACCAACTCCTCGATTGCCTGATTTAACGCCGCGACCGTGCGCCGGCGCGCTGGCGACAAAGGCGGGAGCAAGGGCAGTCGGCGCCGGTACCGGGAGAGCGGCAGACCCGAGGCATTGTGAATCAGAAACGGAATGTCAGTTTTCGCGCGCACCTCATTCACGAAGGCGCGCACCTGCGTCATGATTTGGGTGACCCGCTCGGCAATGTCGGTCTCCGAAAGCTTCTCCGCATCGCGCAAAAGCGCGGGATAAACCGGCAGTCCCTCATACGAGAAGAAACTAAACGCCACCAGGTCGGCCTTGTCCCGCTCGATCGCGTCGAGCACCGAGTCGGTGGAAATGCCCTTGCCCTGGCGCGAACTGAAGTAATAAGACCGCATGTCGAGCGGAATGCCTGCTTCGCGGCTGCGCTCCAATAAAAAGACACGCAGCTCGTACATGAGGCAGTCGCCGAAGCTCAGCATCGTCAGCCGCTTTTTCTCGGGCGTCGCCAGTAGCGGGGCATGCACCGCCGCCAGCTCTTCGGTCGCTCTGGCGCGGTCGGCCGCGGAAGGAACCTCCTCCAAAATCGCCGCTTCGAGCTGTGGGATCAGTTCGCGAAAATACTGCAGGCGCACTTCCGGCGCGGCGCGCTGCGGGGCATAACGCAGCAACTCATCCCGATAAACACTGCGGATCCGCACATCCCCCGAACGAGCATACCGCTCGAGCAATGCCAGCAGCGGCCCAACATAGCAGCTCTGCAAAGCCGCATCGGTTTCGGCGGGGACACGGACGATGCCATAGGTCCGCAGCCGCTCCTCGGCAAAAAGCAACCGGAACCAAGCCTCGGTCAGCTTGGGCAGCCGCGAACGGACAGTCCGCGAGATCGGTTGCGGCGCGGTTAACTGCCACCTAAAGGCCACCCTCCTAAGATGCGCTCCCGCCCCCAAAAGACCACATCTCCTGCTATCCTCAGTCTCCATGAGACCCTTATCCGTCTTCTTGCTCGGATTCGCGCTCGCGGGCGCCGCCCTCGCAGCTGCGCAAGTTCCCGCCAACGCGCCGCTCGCCGAGCAAATCCTGCAGCAACTGATCAATATTAATAGCACCGACGCCATGGGGACGACCGTGGCCGCCACCGCCATGCGTCAGCGTCTTCTCGATGCCGGCTTCGCCCCAGTCGACGTAGTGCTCGTTGGCGCCAATCCCAAGAAGCAAAACATGGTCGCCCGTCTCCGTGGCTCCGGCCAGCGTCAGCCCATCCTCCTGATCGGCCACCTCGATGTGGTCGAGGCCCGTCGCGTCGATTGGACTACCGACCCGTTCCACCTCGTTATTAAGGACGGCTACTTTTACGGGCGCGGCACCCAGGACATGAAAGACGGCGACGCCAACTTCATGGCCGCCCTCATCCGCCTGAAACGCGAGGGCTATCACGGCGACCGCGACATCATCCTGGCCCTGACCGCCGCCGAGGAGGGCGGTACCGATAACGGAGTTGACTGGCTCGTCCACAACCGCCGCGATCTCATCAATGCCGCCTTTGTGCTCAACGCCGACGGAGGCGGTGTTACCTCCATCAACGGCAAGCCCATGTTTCTGGCGGTAGATGCCTCCGAGAAGCTTTACGCCGACTTTCAGCTCTCCACCACCAATCCCGGCGGCCACAGCTCGCTGCCCGTTCCCGACAACGCGATCTATCACCTGGCCAACGCGCTGCACCGCGTTCAACAGTTCCAGTTTCCGTTCGAGCTGAACTCGGTCACGCGCGGATTTTTTACCGCCCGCGCCAAACTCGAATCAGGCCGGCGCGCGGCCGACGAACGCGCCATCCTAGCCACCCCGCCCGACTCCGCCGCGATCGCCCGACTCTCGAAGGACCCGGAGTTGAACGCCACCATGCGCACCACCTGTGTCGCCACCCGCCTCTCCGCCGGCGACGCCAACAACGCGCTGCCGCAAAACGCCGAGGCCATCGTCAACTGCCGCATCCTGCCCGGCCACCCCGCCCTCGATATTCAAAAGCAGCTCGAGGCGATCGTCGCCGACCCGAAAATCAAGATCCGCTACATGCGCGACGACGGCCAGATGTTTGACCAGGCGCCCGGCGGCGCGCCCGCCCGCCCGGTGGAATTAAGTCCTGATGTGATGGGTCCAATCAGTCAACTGGCCAAACAACTGTGGTCGGGCCTGCCTGTCATCCCCGATATGGCCACCGGCGCCAGCGACGGCAAGTACACCAACGCCGCCGGCCTGCCCACCTATGCCGTCAGCGGCGTTCAAATTGACGAGAACGACGTCCGCGCCCAGGGCCGCGACGAGCGCCTCGGCGTCGCCAGTTTCGATCGCGGGACGGAATTTCAGTACCGGCTTCTTCGCCTGCTCACCCAGATGTAGTAAGCTGCCTAGGAGAATATCCATGCTGAGACGACGCCCGTTCTCGCTCCCGCTCCTCGCCGCGATTTTCGCGCTCTCCGTCGGGCTCGCGGCGCAGGCCAAGCCCGTCGCCGTGGTGCAGCCGGGCGCGCCCGGCACCGCCTCCAAGACCATGGCCAAGGTGCCGGCGTTCCACGATCCCGCCTTCACCCCCGCCGATGTCGAGTTCATGCAGGGTATGATTCATCACCATGCCCAGGCGCTCACCATGGTCGCCATGATTCCCAGCCACAGCACGAACCGCCAACTTCGCATGCTCGGCGACAAAATCCAGCTGGCGCAGCGTGACGAAATGAAAATGATGAAGGAGTGGCTCAAGGCCCGCGGCCAGCCCGTTCCCATGGACATGCCCGACGGCAGCATGATGATGGGCTCCGGCACGATGGCCCCCATGCCGGGCATGCTGACCCCGGCGCAAATGAAAGCGCTGGCCGCCGCCAAAGGGCCTGCGTTCGACAAGCTGTTCCTGACCGGAATGATCCAACACCACACCGGCGCGCTCAACATGGTTGCCGACCTGCGTGCCCAAGGCGGCGGTAAGGAAATCAATATTGCCGATTTTCTGATCGGTGTTGACACCGATCAGCGCATGGAGATTGACCGTATGAATGGAATGCTGGGGAGGCGTGCTCAATGAACTCTATGACTCTACTCAAACGAATGAATCCGCGCTACGCTGCTGTTATTGCGTTCGCCCTCTGTGCGCCGCTCGCCCTAACGGCCCAGCAAGCGGCCGCCACCGACCAGGCTCCGGGCTGTTGGCCCGCCGGCGAATACACGGCGCCCACCACCCCTCCGGTCCTTCCCGTCGCGGCGTTTGCCACCGGCGGACGAGGCGCCGCCGCCCCCGTCCACAAACCTGATCCGCGCGAATGCCTCAAGGCCGGACTCAACGATGCCGGCGAAGCCGCCGAGAACATGGAACTCGTCACCACCCTCCATCAACCCGAGGGCATGTTCGACCCCAATCCAAGCCCCACCGGGCGCAGCCTCGATTACGCCAACTCCGATCTCGCCTTCGGCAAGAGCGGCAAGCTGGCCATCCAGGGTAATTTCCACGGCTTGATCTTCTATAACCTGAATGACCCCGCTCACCCCAAGCTACAGACCATTGTGAGCTGCCCCGGCGGCCAGGGTGACGTTTCCATTTGGGGTAACTTGGCTTTTATGTCGGTCGAGAGTTACGGCCGGCTCGATTGCGCTCAGCCCCCGCCCCGCCCCGTGGTCGCGCGCGCACCCGGCGCCGCTCGCGGCCCGCGCGTCGCGCCGCCGCCCGATCCGGCCCGCATGTACGGCGTGCGCATCTTCGATATCTCCAACCCGCTCAAGCCCCTCCAGGTAGCCGATGTCCAGACCTGCCGCGGTTCGCACACCCATACCCTGGTGACCTCGCCCAAGGACAAGGAGAATCTCTACATCTACGTCTCCGGCACCGCCGGCGTGCGCTCGGCACAGGAAATGTCTGGCTGCGACAACGGCGGCCCCGACGATCCCCACACCTCGAGCTACGGCATTGACGTAATCAAGGTGCCGCTCTCGCACCCGGATAAAGCGGCGGTAGTAAACCACGCCTACATCTTCGCTGACGCCAACACCGGCGTCATTGACAGCATCTCCGGCCGCGCCCAGGGTTCGGGCGAGCCCATGGCGCGCGCCACTGTCGGCTGCCATGACATCACTGCCTATCCCTGGCTCGGTCTCGCCGGTGGCGCTTGCGCCGGCAACGGCATCCTGCTTGACATCAGCGATCCGGTTCATCCCAAGCGGCTTGACGACATGGCCGATCCCGCCTTCTCCTTCTGGCATTCGGCGACGTTCAATAACGACGGCAGCAAGGTGCTGTTCTCCGATGAATGGGGCGGCGGCACCCAGCCGCGCTGCCGGCCTGAGGATCCGCCCAATTGGGGCGGCGATGCCATCTTCGATATCGTCGGCACCGGCGCCGAACGCCACCTGAAATTCCAGGGCTACTACAAGATGCCCGCCTGGCAGACCGACGTCGAGAACTGCGTTGCCCACAACGGCGCGCTCATTCCCGTACCCGGCCGCGACATTATGTCGCAGGCCTTTTATCAGGGCGGCGCGACGGTGTTTGATTTCACCGACGGCAAACATGCTCAGGAGATCGCCTACTTCGACCGCGGGCCCATTGCCGCCGACCACATGGTCATCGGCGGTTACTGGTCGGTGTACTGGTACAACGGTTACCTCTACGGATCGGAAATCGCCCGCGGCTTCGATGTGTTCCAGTTGAAGCCCAGCGAGTACCTGTCGCAGAACGAGATTGACGCCGCCAAAACCGCGCGCTGGGAAGGCAGCGGCATGCCCGGCGACATGAACGTTCAGGATCAGGGGCATTATTACTGGCCCTCGAGCTTCGTCGTCGCCCGCGCCTATATTGATCAATTGGTGCGTGACAAGTCCCTGACCAGCGACCGTGCCGACGCATTGAACGCCGCCATGAAGGCGGTCGAAGACGCTCCGGCCGGCCAACGCCGCGAGGCTGCGGCGAAAGTTGACGCCCTGGCCTCCGAACTCACCAAGCAAGCCGCCACCGCCCCGCCCCTCGACGCCAACCGCCTGAAAGGCGCCGCCGAGAACATGACCAAAGCGGCCGCCAAGTAACCTCGGCGTTTTAATAACCCTCTCACTAGCCGCCCGCCCCTCCCCGGGGCGGGCGGTTGTTTTTCTAGTCGCAGGTAGCCACCGAGTCCTCCCCAGGAGGAGATCGACGTGGAAGGCCGCGAACCGGGGTGGGGAGTCGCGGCGGGTTGGAGCGAAGAGAGCCGAGCCTACTGATGGCACCGACATTTTTCGCAGCTCCTCTTGGAATGCTACGATTCTAGGCCAGTGAGACATATGGCCAAATACTGGTTGCTGTCGGCGATGCTGGTGTTCGCGCTCTTTCTGCCTCGGCCCGCCGCCGCCCAGACCGATGAAATTCAGGTGTATGACGCCGGCATCGCGCCGGTTGGAGTTTTCAATTTAACCCTGCATAACAATTTCACCCCCGATGGCATTGCCATGCCCGCCTTTGCCGGCGCCGTCACTGCCAATCATTCCTTGAACGGAGTGCCCGAGTGGGCCTACGGCGTGACTCCGTGGTTTGAAGCCGGCCTTTATATGCCGCTCTATAGTGAAGATCGCGCCACCGGTTTCGGCCTGAACGGCTTCAAGCTGCGCACTCTTTTCGTAAGCCCGCACGCCGCCGATCGCCGCTTTTTTTACGGCGTCAACTTCGAGTTCAGTGTCAATGCCCATCGCTGGGACACCTCGCGCTACACCTCCGAGGTGCGCCCCATCTTCGGCTGGCATCTCAAGCCATGGGACATCGTTATTAATCCCATTGTTGACACCAAGTACAAAGGCGGCCTTTCGAATCTCGAGTTCGTACCCGCCACCCGTCTCGCCTACAACTTTTCGCCCACCTGGGCAATGGCGGTCGAGGAATACGACGACTTCGGACCTCTCCATCAATTTGTGCCGACAAATACCCAGTTCCACGAGACCTGGCTGGTGGCCGATCACCCCATCAAAGGTGTGAGCGTCGAGGCCGGCGTCGGCTACGGCCTGACCAATAGTTCCGACCGCGTTACCCTCAAACTCATCCTCTCGAAGGACTTAAACAAACCCAAACACTAGCCCCAGGCAGCCACCGAGTCCTCCGTGGGACGAGATCGAGGTGGAAGGCCGCGAACCGGGGCCCCCTGCGCGGCTTTTGCGCGCAGGGGTGGTCGAACTGGGGCCCCCGCATTCGCTTTGGGTTGCGGCGTGGGGAGTCGCGGCGGGTTGGAACGAAGGCAGGCGCGCCTCCAGTGGGGCGACCATGTCATTGCCTTGCAGATCGGCGCCGCGAATGGGCGAACGCGTAGGCCCGCCGAGCCACCCCTGCTCCTCACCGGTCCTGAGCGCGATGCGGACGCACACGAACTCGCCCTTCCGCTGCGCACATCCGGGTGGGTGAGAGCGACGAGGACCTGTTGCCCTTCGAGCCGCGCGCGTACGTGGACGCCCTGCTGGATTGACTGGCGCTGGCCCGCACATCGGTAATTGGACTGGCGAGATTGGAAGCAGCGTTCCTGAAAACCCAGTGACCCCCGTACGCTTGATCTCGTATGTAAAGCGTGCCATGCTTTACATTATGACGAGCCGCATCTCATCGAAGGGCCAGATCACCGTGCCGGCGCAAGTGCGACGAGCATTGGGCTTGCGCGCTGGTACGCCGGTGGCCTTCGAACTGCGATCCGGGGGAGTGCTGCTGCGCAAGCGCGCGCCCGCCGCGGGGAGTGACCCGGTGGATCGTCTGTATGGCGTGCTGCGCGGCCTGCCGCCGGTGGACCAGATCATTGAGCAACTGCGCGGCCCGGGGCCTGTCCCCAAGCGTCGGCGGTAAATGCGCATTGCGGTTGATAGTTCCGTGGTCTTTGACCTGCTCAGCGGCGATGCCCAATTCGGCCCGGCATCGCGAGAGGCATTGCGCTCCGCCAGACTGCGCGCAAGCCTCGTCGCTTGCCCGGAAGTGTGGGCGGAACTGCGCGCTTTCTTCGAAGACGACACGACCCACGCCGGAGTGATGACTGAACTCGAAATCGATTTTGATCCGCTGGGCCCGGGCGCTGCGGCAAAGGCCGGCGCTTTGTGGCGCGCGTACCGGCGACGGCATGCCCATCCCGGAAAGCCGGCCATGCCGAAGCCGATCATCGCGGACTTCCTCGTGGGCGCCCACGCCCTGACGCAAGCCGACGCTCTGCTCACTCGAGATCGCGGCTTTTACCGCGACTATTTCGAGCAGTTGCGCCTGATCGACCCGGCGTCTACTTCGGCGTGACCACGACCGTTGCCACCATCTCCGGTTCACCGAGCAGTAGTACTTGTATTTGCCTGGCTTCTCGAAGGTGAAGCTGAACTTGTCGTCGGTGTCAAGCGCCTGCGAACGAAAGGCGTGGTCGATACTCACCACAGTGTGCGGCACATTGTCATCATTCACCCAGATCACCTTGGTGCCGGGCGCGATGACCAGATCCATCGGCGTGAAAGTGAAGTTGTCGATCTTGATAGTGACCGCTGCCGGCGCCTGTCGTGAAGGTCTTCATCTCGCCTGCCGCCGGCGACCAGAGCTTCAAGACCGAAACCCGCGACGGCTATACGCTCGATCACTGGCGACGCGGCGGGATGGCCTATTGGGTGATCTCGGACACTGACCCCGCGGCCCTGCGCCAACTCAGCACCCTCCTCGGCGGCTAGGCCGACAGGCTCGCCAGGCGAAAACACAAGTCACACGTCTGCTCCGCGCTCTTCGCGCCCTTTGCGTCTTTACGTGAAACGTGTTTCCAGCCGCCAGGTTCTCCGATGCCGGGCCGGGCTATAATGCCACAGCCATGCCCCCGCCCCGGTCCATCGGTCCCTTCGAGATTCTCGATCAGCTCGGCGCTGGCGGCATGGGCGAGGTGTTCCGGGCACGCGACACGCGGCTGAACCGGGAGGTGGCGATCAAGTTCCTGCCCGAGACCGCCGGCGTCGCGGCGCGGCAGAGGTTTCAGCGCGAGGCGCAGGCGATTGCCGCCCTCAACCACCCTCACATTTGCACCATTTATGAGGTCGGCGACGATCGCGGCCAGCCCTACCTAGTGCTGGAGCTACTCGAGGGCGAAAGCCTTTACCAGCGCCTGGGCCGGGGCCTACCCAGCGCCCAGCAAGCCGCGCAATGGGGATCAGAAATCGCCGACGCGCTCGACGCCGCCCACCGCAAAGGCATCCTGCACCGGGATCTGAAGCCGGGCAATATTTTCGTCACCCCGCGCGGGTCGGTGAAAGTGCTCGACTTCGGGCTGGCGCAGTTCGCCGCCGCGGCCGCCACCGAAACCGATCCGGCCACGCTCGCCGGCACCGCGCTCGCCCCGGGTGCGCCGCCGCTCACCACGCCGGGAACTTTGGTCGGCACCTACGCCTATATGTCGCCCGAGCAGGCGCGCGGCGAGCCCAGCGACGCCCGCAGCGACCTGTTCAGTCTGGGCGTGGTGCTGTATGAAATGGCGGCCGGCGAGGCGCCCTTCAAAGGGCGCACCGCCGCTGACCTCTCTGCCGCCATCCTGACGCGCACGCCGCCGCCGCCGAGTTCGCTGCGTCCTCCAGGATCGGGCGAAGTCCCGGCGCGTCTTGATGATGCCATCGCGCAATGCCTCGAGAAAGACCCCGACCTGCGCTATCAGTCCGCCGCTGATCTGCGCGTCAGCCTGCGCCGCGCCTTGGGTCCGACCTCGGGCGCAACCTCCAACAGCGGCGACGCGGCCGCGATCGCACCCGCGCAAACCACCCCGCCTCCAAGCAGGCGCCGCTTGTGGCCGTTGGCCGCAATTGCCCTCGCCATTGTCCTTGCCGCCGCTGCTTGGTTGGCGTTGCGTCCGCAAAACACCGCGCCGCCGCAGCTCGCCTTCCGCCAGCTCACCTTCAGCGGACGAATCGTCGATGCAGTCATCTCGCCCGATGGCAAATTCCTCGCCCACGTCGACCTCGCCCCCGATGGCACCTCGCTGCATCTGCAATCGGTTGCCAACGGCAGCGACACCCAGATCATGCCGCCCGCCCCCGGCTGCTGCCAATCGCCTTCCTTCTCGCCCGACGGCAGCATGGTGTACTTCCTCGAGGACCGAACCCTTAAAGCGGTTCCGGTACTGGGCGGCGCGGCCCGCACCATTGCCGACTCCGCCTGCACCGGCGCCGGGTTTTCACCCGACGGCGGCCAGATCGCCTATGCGGTGCAGCGAAGCAATCAAGCCGAACTTTGGCTTGCGCATCCTGACGGGACCCAGGCGAGCGTGCTCAACCGGGCCCCGACCGGGAAAGGTTACCTCTCCCAGTGCTGGGCCAACTTTTTCGGACCGACGCATTCGCCGGCTTGGTCGCCCGACGGGCGCTGGATTGCCGTTGAAGAGGGGGGGGCGAGCGGCGCCGCGCAAATCGTGCTGGTCGCATCGAGCGACGGCAAGGCCCAGCCGCTCGGGCCTCCGACAACTTCCGACCCAACCGACTTCAATTGGCTGGCCGACGGCAGCGGCTTGGTAATGACTGCCAACATTCCAGAATCCGCCACCAGTCAACTTTGGCGCCTGACCTATCCAGGTGGAAAGCTGACTCAGCTCACCAACGACCTGCAGGGTTACGCCAGCGCCAGCCTGGCCAGCACTGGAACGCTGGCGCTGGTACACGCCGCGCCGCAGGCATCGATCTGGGTGCAGAACCGGGCTGAGTTTCAGCAACTGCCCGGCGGCGGCGTGGATCAGGAGGGGAGGGGCGGCCTCGCCTGGACATCGGACGGCAGCGGTTTGGTTGTTCTGCGTCAACTCGGCGGCCAGAAACAGCTCTGGGCCGAAGCCAGCGACGGCAGCGGAGCGCACGCGTTGGCCAGTGTGCCCAATACTGCCTACGCTCTTCACGTCGCGCCCAGTGGCCAAATCGTCTTTGGCTTGGGAGGCGATAACGCCACCGTGTGGCGCATCAACGGCGACGGCAGCGGCCTGACCCAGCTAATGGCCCTATCGCCGGGCACTGCCGCCTACGCACCTTCGCTGGCGCTAGGTGGACGCGAGGTCGTTTATATGCTCGTGGACACGCAAGCCCGGCAATTCCTCTGGGGAGTTCCGCTGGCCGGCGGCACGCCGCGACAAATCTCCACGGTGCGCATTTATGCCGCCGAAAACCCAGTATCTCCAGATGGTACGCGGGTGTACGAACCGAGTTCCACCCCCGACGGTCAGCGCGCATCGGTGATCATCCGTCTCGACGGCGGTTCACCGCAAGTGACCACGGCCGGATTCGATATGGGGCCACGTTTGGCTCGCCCGCTTGCCTGGTCGCCCGACGGCAAGTCCATTACTTACAAGGTGAGCCAGGGCTCGACCGACAACATCTGGGCCCGGCCCATCGCCGGCGGCCCCGCCCAGCCGCTGACCCACTTCACGGACTTGAAGATCAGCGCCTACGCCTTCTCCAAGGACGGCAGGCTGGCGGTCAGCCGCGGTTCTCAAAATCGCGATGTGGTTGTCGCCACCGGCCTCGGAGGAGGTTCCCACTAATGCCGCGCACGGTCGGCCCCTTCGAGGTCCTCGACAAGCTCGGCGCCGGCGGCATGGGCGAGGTCTTCAAGGCCCGCGATGAGTAGCGTGATCAACCGGCCTTGGACTTGCGCAGCGAACTGAAGCGTCTGCGCCGCGAGAGCGGCAGCACCGCCGCTGTCGCCGCCGCCCCCGCTCGCCGGCCTTGGCGTTGGGCGCCTTGGGCACTCGTCGCAGTTCTTGCTAGTGGTTCTTCGCTCCCGCCGTCGCCGCCACGGTCGCCGACGCCTTGGGCTTTTCCTGAAGCGAGTTGAGGTAATCGGCCATTGCGATATGCGGAATGCCCTTGCCGTACCACACCGGCATCGGTGCGTCTTTCAGGTAATGGTCGAAAAACTCCTTCATGCGCACCGTATAGTCTTTCTGGTTGGCGCGCCGCGCCAGGCTGTGGTTCTCGCCCGGATACTCGAGTAACACAACCGGTTTCCCCAACCGCCGCAGCGCGTTGAAGTATTCCATGCCCTGGGTGAAATCCACCGCGCCGTCGGTGTCGTCGGAGAGAATCAAGAGCGGTGTATGCACGTTCTTCACCTGCGCCACCGGACTATTCCGCGTGTACGCCTCCCAGTTGTCCCACGGGCCGCTGCTGAACCGGCCCTGTGAGGCTTCGAAAATCTCGCCGTTGGTCACGCCCGAGTTCTTGTACACCAGGTCGTACATGCTGATCATGTCGGTCAGCGGCGCCCCGGCGATGGCGGCCGCGAACATATCGGTCTGCGTCACCGTGAAGGCGGTCTGATATCCGCCCCAGGAATGCCCGTGGATGCCGACGTGCTTCGCGTCCACAACACCTGTCGCGATCGCCGCCTTCACCGCCGGCACCAGGCACCAAACCGCCGACATCCCCGGGTCATTGATCTTGTAGCTAATATCGGGATCAAAAACCGCGTAGCCATTGCTGTTATACGCCGAAATGCTGAATCCATTGCCGGTCGGCCGCGCGTACTCGAACGCGTTCTGCGACATTTTTTCGTAATAGTAAACAATCGTCGGATACTGCTTGCCCTTCTCGTAATCGGCCGGCAAATGCAGCGCGCCTTGCAGCTTGTCGCCCTTGGCGCTGGTGTAGTTCACCAGAATGGTGCCGCTCGACCAGAGAAACGGCTTTTGCTGATCGCCCAGCTGCGTTAGCCGCTGCGGATTGGTCAGCGTGGCGTCGGCAACGTAGTAGTCGGGCGCATCCTGATAGGTTTGCCGGGTGAAGAAGTAATCGTCGGCCTTTTTGGCCTTTACCAATCCGCCATAGGCGGCTTCGTCGAACATAACGCGGTGAGCGCCCGGCTGGCCGGGGGCAATCACCGCCAATCCATTTTTCTTGGTCCATTCGCCGTACGCTTCCAGGTAGAGCGGCTTCGAGAGGTCGTAGCCATGCTGATCCTCATCGAAAATCATGGGCTGCCGGTAACGGATTTGCTGCTGCTTCCCGTCGCCGGTTAAGTTCACCGCCGCGCCCGCCGCGACCGGTACCCGCCAGATGTCCCAACCGTCGGAGAGCAGTACGTTGCGACTGTCGCTCGTCCAGCCCAGCATCGGCTCCGGCGGATTGACCACGTTGTGGTCGTCCTCATGGTTGATAAACGACGTCGCCACCCCCGCCGTCAAATTGCGCGAGGTTCCGCTGGCCATATCGTAGTCCCAGTAGTTGCCGTCCTGGTAATAGGCAAAACGCGTCCCGTCGGGCGAAACGCCGTCCGGGTACCGGCATTTTTGTATGGCGAGCTTGCGCTGACCGCTGGCCAGGTCAAACGTGTACAAGTCAGTGAAATGCTGTCCATCCAGGTGCGACATTAATTCGTACGGAGCGACCGACCGCCCTACCGCGAAGCGCTGGTGCGGCGCTATCGTCACCTCGCGCACGGTGTCATCGGCCAAGCGAATAAATTTCCCGCTGTCCACCCGGTACTCCGACAGGTAGCTGAAGTTTTCGTCCTGGCTCGCCTCCACGATCTGCTCCGACTGCAGCCGCGGGTCCTGGTAATTCCAAATCACCAGGTTCACCTTGTCGGCGGCATCGTCGGCCGGCGGCGGCGCGCCAGCCGTATCATCGGCCGCGTTCGCGCCCGGCTCGCGCGGCTTCAGCGCGCGAATGCCGAAACTAAACGATTGCAAGTCATCGCTCCACGCCGGAGCCCGGTTGGGGCTGACACTCATCCCCTCGGGAAAGCCGGTCGCCTTCGCCGGATCAAAGACTATCTCCTGCGGCGCCGCCTCGCCATCGAAATGCGTAAAACCAACCACGCTATAGACCTTCTCTTGCCAGGCGCGATCCTGCGTGCCCTTGAGCGCAGCCAGCGCGGTTCCTGTCTCATTCCAGGTTAGGTGGCGATAAATGGCCTGGTCGTCGGAGTCGAGCGAGCGCGTGCTGCCCGTCGTCAGGTCGCGGTACTGCACGCCGTTGCCGGCCTTGTCGGTCGCGGCAATCGTCCAGGCGAGGTACCGCCCGGCGCGATTGAAGCTGAATTCCCCCACGCTGCCCAGATTCGCCTCCTGCCCGCTCGCCAGCTCGCGCAAAATTAAATCCGTCCCCACAGGATCGCTTTCGGCGTTCGCCGCGCCACCGCGTCCGCCGCGCCCCGCGGCGGCGCCCCCGCCCGCACCGGCATTCGCCGGCGCCGGCGCCAACTTCTGCAGCGCGACCCATGCCGGGTTGTCCCCCGAAAAAGCAAAGCGCCGCACCCGCGCAAAATTCACTTCCTTGCCGGTCGCCAGGTCCACGAGTCCCGCGTGCGTCTCAATTGGCTTCCGTTGCCGTCGCAGCGCCGCCTGCGCCGCGTGCGTCGGATACGCCAGGAACGCCGCGTAATGCCCATCACTCGAAAACGCCAAATTGGCCGCCGCCCCGCCCCCGCGCCCACCTCCACCGCCGCCGTACGGTGGCACTGGCGCTTCGCCGATGTTAAACGTGTACTGCTTATCGCCATGACTCTCGCGAAACACCACTTGCCCATCGCCTTCGAGCGATGTCAGCCGGTAGCCAAACCATGCTCCATTGTTCGACACCGCCGTGCCGGCCATGCCTTTCCAGGCCATAATGTCGTCCAACCCGATCGGCCGCTGCTGCGCCCCCGCCGCCAGCGCGGTCATGGCCAGCAAAAGACCGAATCCAACGAGTTTTTCCAGTTTCATAGCGACATTCCTCGGCGTCAGTGTAACTCAGTTCCAGCATAATGGTCCCATGCCGCTACGCCCGCTCAACCTCCTCGCCGCCCTGATCGCCCTGGCCTGCCTCATGCCCGCGCAAACCAGCAACTACGTCAAGCGCGACGTCATGATTCCCATGCGCGACGGAGTCAAGCTGCACACCGAAATTTATTGGCCCAAGGCCGCATCAGCGCCGCTGCCGTTTCTCATCACCCGTACCCCGTACGGCGCCGATGACGATGCTCGGGGCTACAGCCGCCAGCTCGACGTCTACCGCGACATGCTCACCGAAGGCTACATCTTCGTCATGCAGGATATCCGCGGCCGCTACGGTTCCGAAGGGCAGTTTGTCATGCAGCGCCCACCCCGCGACCGCTCCGTTCCCGGTTCCATCGACGAAGGTACCGACACCTACGACAGCATCGCCTGGCTGCTGCGCAACGTTCCGAACAACAACGGGCGCGCTGGGTTGCTCGGGCTTTCCTACGGCGGATGGCTGACCACGATGGCGCTGCTGGAGCCGCATCCGGCGCTGAAGGCCGCGTCCGAGCAAGCCTCGCCCGCCGACATGTTTCTCGGAGACGACTTTCATCACAACGGGGCGTTTCGACTCAGCTATGGTTTTGAATACGCGGCCATGATGGAGACCGGCAAGACCAACTACACGTTTCACTTCGACCAGTACGATACCTACGACTGGTATTTGAAACTGGGGCCGCTGTCGAATGTCAATGCCAAGTATCTGCATGGAACCCTGCCGACCTGGAATGATTTCGTCGCCCATCCCAACTACGACGAATTCTGGAAGAAGCAGGCGTTTCCACGGTATTTGAAGAACCTCACGCTTACGGTTCCCAATTTGAACGTGGCGGGATGGTGGGACCAGGAGGATTTTTACGGACCCATCACAATTTACCAATTGCTCGAGCCGCACGACAGCCATCATTACAACTACCTCGTGGCCGGACCCTGGAGCCATGGCAGCTGGGAAAGCGGACCGGGCGACCACCTGGGCGCAATCCCGTTCGGCGCCCCAACGAACGAGTATTTCCGGGTACGGGTGCAGGCGCCGTGGTTCGCTTTTTGGCTGAAGGACAAAGGCAAGCTCCCCTTCACCAAGGCCCTGACATTTCAAACCGGCTCAAACCAGTGGGTGCCCACCGCCGCCTGGCCTCCCGTGGCTGGTGTCACGCGCGAAAAATATTATTTCGCTCCCGAAGCCAAGCTCGCCACCACCCCGCCCGCCGCCACAGCAACGACCGCCTTCGATCAATACCGCTCCGATCCCGCCCGCGCCGTCCCCTACCGCCATCGGCCAATTGAGGAGACCTACGGCCCCGGCAGCCACTGGTACACATGGCTGGTTGAAGATCAGCGCTTCGTGGATTCCCGCCCCGACGTCGCCCACTGGTCCACGCCGGCGCTCGAGCACGATGTCTGCGTCGCCGGCGACATCGTGGCCAACCTATTTGCCTCCACCTCCGGCACAGATAGCGACTGGGTCGCCAAGTTGATTGACGTCTATC
Organism: Terriglobales bacterium; assembly: GCA_025450725.1. Classification (GTDB taxonomy): domain Bacteria; phylum Acidobacteriota; class Terriglobia; order Terriglobales; family SCQP01; genus SCQP01. Next base: position 1,781 of record JANWLQ010000166.1, on the reverse strand, counting down.
CCGATCAGGACACAGCCGCGCCCACCATGTCCGGCTACCAACTCATGGTGGCCGATGAAGTTTTCCGCGGCCGGTTCCGCCATTCCTTCGAAAAGCCGGAGGCCATGGTGCCGGGCCAGGTCGAGCCTTATCACATTGACCTGCACACCAACGATCACTGCTTTCTGGCCGGCCATCACATCATGGTGCAGGTGCAAAGCACCTGGTTCCCCATCATTGATCGCAACCCGCAAACTTTCGTGCCCAACATTTTCCAGGCACGTGCCAGCGACTACGTGGCCGCCGACCAGCGCATCTACCGCTCGCCGCGTTACCCGTCGAACGTCGAGCTACCTGTCCTTGCCCATTGATTAATGGCTGGCGCTTAACGCCACCGAGGCCACGTGCTTGTCCCAGGCCAGCGTCAAGCTGGTCGGGGTCAGCTCAATCCGCAGCCGCTCAATCGCCGCCGCCGGAACGCTCATTTTCATCGGCACCCGGCCCAGGTCCTGCTTGGCGTCGTAGGTAAGGCCCCACTGCCCGGTTTGCTTGTTGACGATCAACTGCCAGTGGTCGGGGTCCGACACCAGGACGTACAAGGTGTAGTCGCCCTTGGGCACCCGCAAGTCGCCAACCATCAGGTCGGTGCCCGTGTGCAGCGCCGTGGCCGAGTTCGCGCCCGCGCGCCATACCGGATAATTCGCGTCGTGCGAGATCAATCCGCCCGGTCCAAATATCTGCCGCCCCTTCACCGACGGCGACGAGTACTTGATCGTCACCGCTTGTCCGTTAATGGTGGTGCTCGCCTCCGCCGGCGGACTGGCCGGTGGCTTGTTCTGCTGCGCGAAAGCCAGGCCCGCGCCAATAAGTCCAATTAGGGTGAAACGTGTAATGGCATGCATACCACTCAGTATAAATCCTCATGCATTCGAACTGGTACAGCCGCGCGTATTCTGTATTTGACCAGCATGACAGTAGCCCCCGGAATCGTAGACGATGACGCCTTCACTGCCCTCGTCCGCGCCCATCAGGCCATGGTCTTCAGCCTCGCCTGGCGCATCGTGGCCCAGCGCGAGGTGGCCGAGGAGTTGGCTCAGGATGTCTTTTGCGAGCTATTTCAGCATCTGGGCGAGCTCGAGTCCGACCGCCACGTCCTGTTTTGGCTTCGTCAGGTGACCACGCGGCGCGCGATTGATCAGTTGCGCCGCGCCCGCCTCCGCCCCCGCGTCGGGCTCGAAAGCGCCCCCGAGCCGATCGCGCGCGCTGCCGATTCCGATCCCTGGCGCGACCAGCGCCTGCAGGCCTGCGTGGCGGAACTGCCGCCCGACCAGCGCATCGCGGTCACGCTGCGCTATCAAGAAGACATGGACCCCATGGAGATCGCCCGTATGCTCGGTGAAAACGTCAATACAATAAAGAGTCGCTTGCAGCGTGCGCTGCAAACCTTGCGCACGCGCACGGAGTTGATGGAGGTGGTGTCGTGAAATCCGATCAGGAATTGGAACAAGCCCTGCGCCGAGCCCTGCGGCCGCAAGCGCCCCCGCGCGATTTGGCCGGCCCCGTCCTTGCCCGCCTGCGCGCGCGGCCGGTGGCTAAACGCCCCTACTTTGCCTGGCTGGCCCTCGCCGCCTGCCTTCTGCTCGCCGCCGGCGCCATCGTTCGCTACACGCGCCAGCAGGTCCAGGAGCGCGAGGCCCGCGCCAGTGCCACGCGCATCATCTCCGCCCTCAATTTGGCCAGCGCCGACTTGAGCCGTATTCAGCAACGCATTCGCGCGACGCCGGTGCCGCGTATAAGCCAGT
>JANWLQ010000165.1 GCA_025450725.1 Terriglobales bacterium | reverse complement strand
TGAAGTACCAGAACCGCCGCGCCGATTACCTCAAAGCCTGGTGGGATATCGTCAACTGGGACGAAGTCGCCAACCGCTTCCGGCAAAAGAGTTAACCTCAATGCATGAGAGCTGTCGCCGCGCTTCTGTTTCTGTTCACGCTGCAGGGACCTGCGCCCGACTATGCCACGCTGGGGCGGCAACTGGTGGGCGAATTCGCCGCTCGCCAGTTCGGGACCATTGAAGCGAGCTTCTCGCCGCCTGTGGCGCAGGCGCTGCCGGAAGCCAAGCTGACCGCGATCTGGACCAGCATCCTTGATCAGGAAGGCGCGTTTCAGTCCATCTCGAACATCAAAGTCGTCGCTGTGCAGGGCGCGCACCAGGTGACGTTGGGCTGCACTTTTGCCAACGGGCCTCTCGATGTCCAGGCGAGCTTCGATGCGCGAGGCAAAGTGATCGGGCTTTTCTTTCGCGCCGGCGTGGAAACAGCCGCGCCCTGGTCGCCGCCCGATTATGCCGAGCCGGCGAAGTTTCACGAAGACCCGGTGGCGATTGGCTGGGGCAGCTCGAACGTCAACGGCACACTCACGCTGCCCAATGGCGCCGGGCCGTTTCCGGCGGTGATTCTGGTCGGCGGGTCCGGCTCTAACGGCGAGAACGAAACCATCGGCTCGATCGAGGTGTTCAAGGATCTTGCCTGGGGGCTTGCCTCGCGCGGCGTCGCCGTGCTGCGCTACCCGAAATCGAAGAGTGTTGCCGGCCAGTTCACGGTGAAGGATGAATACACCGATGAGGCCGCCGCCGCCATCGCCCTGCTTGGCCATCAGCCCGGCATCGACGCCAAGCGTATCTTCCTGCTTGGCCATAGTGAGGGCGGCTACATCGCCCCGCGGATCGCCGCAAAGGATGAAAAATCGCTGGCCGGCATCATTCTCGCCGCCGCCAACGTCAGCCCGTTAGAAAAATTGATCGTAGACCAGGTGCGGTACCTGGCGCCACTGGAGGGCGCCACGCCAGCGCAAACCGACATGGCAGTCGCGGCCGCACAAGCCGCGGCCGAGCGGGTCGAGAGTCCGTCGCTCAAGGCGGGCGACACGGTCGAACTTGCCGGCAGCACGATGCCGGCTTCCTATTTTCTCGACCTGCGCGAGTATCATCCGGCCGCCGTTGCGGCTCAGCTCACGATCCCTATCCTTGTTCTGGAAGGGGCGCTCGACTATCAGGTGCCCAAGAGCGAGTTCGCGCTTTGGCAGCGCGCGCTCGCCTCACACAAGAATGCAAGCTTCCATCTCTATCCCTCGCTGACGCATTTGTTTACCCCGGCGGCAGCGGGTGAAACGCTCTCGACACCCTCCGACTACCAACGCCCCGAGCACGTGGATGCCGCCGTGGTTCGCGACATCGGCAATTGGATCGTGGCGAGCGGCGCGGCACAGTGAAACCTTCGCCTCCGCGGCTGGAGCGCGGTCTTTCGCTGCGCGGGGCGATTGCGGTCAACATGATTGACATGATCGGGGTGGGGCCGTTCATTACCCTGCCGCTGATCATTGCCGCCATGGGCGGGCCGCAAGCCATGCTGGGCTGGATATTGGGGGCCGGCTTTGCGCTCTGCGATGGGTTGATTTGGGCCGAGTTCGGCGCCAGCTTTCCCGGGCCGGGCGGCAGCTACCGCTATCTGGGCGAAGCGTTTGGTCCGCGCTGGGGGCGGGTGCTCTCGTTTCTTTTCGTCTGGCAGCTCAGCTTCAGCGCGCCGCTCTCGATCGCCTCCGGCTGCATCGGGCTGGCGCTTTATGCGACGTATTATTTTCCTGGGCTGGCGGCGCATCCGCACCACATTGCACTGGTTGCAGCCGGGGCCTGCCTGCTTGCCACCGGACTCGCCTACCGGGCCATTGGCGGGGTGGCGCGGCTGGCGCAATGGCTCTGGGTCGGCGTGCTGGCCACCGTCGCCTGGGTCATCTTTGCCGCCTTGACTCATTTCCATCCGGCGCGGGCCTTCAGTTTTCCGCCGCATGCCTTTACGCCCTCGGGCAGCTTTTTTCTGGGGCTGGGTTCGGCCATGCTGATCGCCACCTACGATTACTGGGGCTATTACAACGTCGGATTCCTGGGCGGGGAAGTGGAAAATCCAGAGCGGAATATTCCGCGCGCAATTCTGTGGTCCATCGGGCTGGTCGGACTCATTTACATCGTCATGAACATCGGCGTGCTGGGGGTGCTGCCGTGGCAGACGCTTTCCGCCGGCGGCGCGCAAAACTATGTAATGTCGAGTTTCATGGCGGCGGTCTATGGTTCGTGGGCGGCGCGCATCATTACGGCGCTCATCATGTGGACAGCCTTCGCGTCGGTGTTCTCGCTGCTGCTCGGTTACTCGCGGGTTCCGTATGCGGCGGCGCTCGATGGCAATTATTTCAAGAGCTTCTCGCGGCTGCACCCGCGCGGACAATTCCCCAGCGTGGCGCTGCTGTGGCTGGGCGGGGCGGCGGCGCTCTTCTGTTTTTTCAGCCTGGCGGAGGTGATTGCCGCGCTGGTGGTGATCCGCATTAGTCTTCAGTTTTTGTTCCAGGCGGTGGGGCTTTTGGCGCTGCGCCGGCGTCGGCCCGAGGTGGCGCGGCCGTTTAAAATGTGGGCGTACCCGGCGCCGGTGGCGCTGGCGATCGCCGGGTTTGTCTACGTTCTGTTTGCCCGCACGCATTCGCTCGACCAGTTGCGTTACGCCGCGTACGTCGTCATCATCGGACTCATCGTCTATGGAGCACGCGAATATCGAACTGCGGCGCGGCATCGGGCTGCGCGGCGCCATCGCGCTTAACATGACCGACATGATCGGGGTGGGGCCGTTCATCACCCTGCCGCTCATCGTGCAAGCCATGGGCGGCCCGCAGGCGCTCATCGGATGGGTCGCGGGCGCGGGCTTCGCGCTGTGCGACGGATTGGTGTGGGCCGAGCTCGGCGCCGCCATGCCGGCGGCGGGCGGGACGTATCACTATTTGCGGGAGATTTATGGGCGCGAAAGTTGGGGCAAGTTCATCTCCTTCCTTTTCCTCTGGCAGATGTTGTTCAGCGCGCCGCTGCTCATGGCATCCGGATGCATCGGCATGGCGCTGTACGCGACGTATCTCTGGCCGGGGCTGCACGCGGCGTGGCTGGCCATGGCGGCGAGCCTGGTGGCGCTGGCGCTGGCTTACCGGCAATCCACCTGGATCAGCCGCATTTCGCAGTGGCTGTGGGCGGGGGTGCTGCTCACGGTGGCGCTGGTCATCGTCGCGGGCGTGACGCATTTCAACCCGCAGCGCGCGTTCGCGTTGCCGCCGCACGCGTTCCAATTTTCCTCTGGTTTCTTCATCGGCCTGGGTTCGGCCATGCTGATCGCCACGTACGATTACTGGGGATACGAGAACGCCAACTTCGTGGCGAGCGAAATCATCCATCCGGAACGGAACCTGCCGCGCGCGATTCTGATTTCGATTGTGGTCGTGGGAGCGCTCTACACGGTGATGAACATCAGCGTGCTGGGGGTCATCCCCTGGCAGGAACTGACGGCCGCGGGGCAGCACCCGATCCAGTCGTTTGTGGTTTCGGTGTTCATGGAGCGGCTTTATGGCGCGACGGCGGCGGCGGTGGTCACGGTGCTGATCATCTGGACCGCGTTCGCCTCGGTGTTCTCGCTGCTGGTGGGCTACTCGCGCGTGCTCTACGCGGCGGCCGCGGACGGAAATTTTCTTTCGGCTTTTGCCCATTTGAATTCCGACGGGCGGTTTCCGGACGTGGCGCTGGTGGCGCTGGGGCTGGCGACGGCGGCGTGCTGCTGGGTCCCGCTGGAGGCGGTGATCACGGCGCTGGTGGTGATCAGCGTGCTGCTCAAGTACCTGCTGCAGGCGGTCGGATTGATCCTGCTGCGCCGGCGACGGCCCGATCTGCCGCGGCCGTTTCGCATGCCGGCCTATCCGGCGCCGGCGATTGTGGCCATCGCGGGGTTCCTGTTTCTGCTGTTCGCGCCGGCAGGGGCGGCGCGCGAGCTCGGTTACGCGCTGTTGATTCTCGCCGCCGGCGCGGCGGTTTATTACCTCCGCGGCCGGCTTGACAGCCGCGCCCGCGCCCGTCTATAGTCAGACAGACGACATGTCGCCTGTCTGACTATGAAGCCAATTTCCGCCTCCCCCGACCTTCTGCCCGGCACGCTCGACCTGTTGGTGCTGAAAATCCTGACGCTCGGCCCGCGGCACGGTTATGCCATTGCGCGGCGGCTGCGGCAAATCTCCGACGCGGTGCTGGAGGTGCGCCAGGGATCGCTTTACCCGGCGCTGCACCGCCTGGAACGGCAAGGCTGGATACGCGCCAAGTGGCAGGTGTCGGAGACGGGACGGGAGGCGCGTAATTACAGCCTTTCCGCCGCCGGGCGGCGGCAGTTGGCGAAGGAAGCGGCGGCCTGGGAACGCATGAGCGACGCGGTGAAGCTGGTGCTCGCCGCCGCCGAATAGGAGAACACCGATGCCGAACCGCCGCCGCCTACGCCAGGAACTGCAATCGCACCTTGATCTCCGCATCGCCGAGCTGACCGCCGAGGGCATGGACGCGGCGTCGGCCCGCCGCGTCGCGGCGGTTGAATTCGGCGGCCTGGCGGGAGTCGAGCAGGAATGCCACGACGCGCGGCGCTGGCACCGTCTCGCCGACTTCGTGGCCGACACGCGGTTCGCGCTGCGCTCGCTGCGCCGTACGCCGGGATTCGCCGTCGCGGCGGTGCTGCTGCTGGGGCTCGGCATTGGCGCCAATGCGGTGATTTTTTCGGTGGTGCAGGCGACGCTGCTGCGCCCGCTGCCCTATGCCCAGGACAACCGCCTGGTATGGGTAACCGAAGTGGACGGCCAGGGCGCCGACCAAAGCTTTTCGGTTCCTGACTTTCGCGATTTCCAGTCAGCCCGGAGCGTGTTCAGCAGCTTCGGCGGCTATCGCGACTTGAGCCTGACCATTACCGCCGCCGGGCGGGATGCGCAGCAAGTGCCGACGCGCATTATTATGTCCGAGACGCTGGAAACGCTGGGCGTCGCGCCCGCCCGCGGACGGATGTTCACCGCGCGTGAGAACCAACCGAACGGCCCGGCGGTGGTGATTATTTCCGACCGCTTCTGGCACTCGTATTTCGGCGCCGATGCGAGCGTGGTGGGCAAGGCGCTGGCCACCAGCCGGGGGCCGCTCACGGTGGTGGGCGTGATGCCGCCGGGCTTTTTGTTCGGCGCGCGGGTGGATCTTTGGGCGCCCTACCTTCAATACGCGCCGGCGCTCTATTTGAGCGACCGTGCCAACAGCTTCATTCTTTACGCGGTTGCGCGGCTGAAACCGGGCATCAGCGTGGCCGCCGCGACCGACTCGGTGGGCGCGCTTTCGCGCAACCTGGCGCGGGACTTTCCCAAGTCCAACGCCACGGTGCGCGCCAAACTCATGCCGCTGCGGGAGCAGTTGACGGGTAACGTCAGGGCCAGCTTATGGATGGTGTTCGGCGCGGTGAACCTGGTGCTGCTGATCGTATGCGCGAATTTGGCGAACCTGCTGCTCGTCCGCGCCGCCGCGCGGCAGCCGGAGATGGCGGTGCGCGTCGCCATCGGCGCGGGAAAAGGACGCATCGCCCGGCAGCTTTTGGCCGAGGGGCTGCTGCTGGCCGTGCTCGGCGGAGTTGCCGGAATTGTTTTTGCCATGGCCGCGCTGCCGGCGCTCGCCGCCGCGCTGCCCGCGAATTTCCCCATCCTGGGCGCGCTCACGCTCAACCGCCAGGTGTTGGCCTTCTCGCTGGCGGTGGCGGGCGCGGCCGGGCTTGCGTTCAGCCTCATACCACTGGCCTTCAGCTTTCATGACCAACTGTATCCAACCCTGAAACAGGGCGGCCGGCAATCTTCGCGCCGCCGCCTTCGCGCCCATGCCAGCCTGGTGGTGATCGAGGTGGCGCTGGCGATGACGCTGCTCGCGGCCGCCGGTTTGATGCTGCGCACCATGCAGGCGCTGAACCGCGTGGCGCTGGGTTTTGACAGCACGCAGCTTGTCACCGACACGGTCAGTCTCTCCAGCACCGCATACCGGACGCTACCGGCGCGGGCACGGTATTTTGACCAGTTGGCGAAGCAATCCGCCGCACTGCCCGGCGTCGAAAGCTCGGCGTTGGTCTTTCCGCTGCCCTTCACCACGCAGATCGCGGACTGCTTCATTGCCATTGAAGGCCGTGTTCCTGAAGCCAGCGCGCCGCAAACGTCGTACTATGCGACGGTGAATGCAACGTACTTTCAGACCATGCGCATACCGCTGGTGGCCGGGCGCACGTTCACGCCCGCCGACGATGCCACGGGCGCGCCGCCGGTGGTGGTGATTGATCGCGGTCTGGCGGAAAAGTACTGGCACTCGCCGGCGCAGGCGGTGGGACGGCGGTTGGAAATGTTCACCCAGGATTTCGGCCACGGCACCATCCCGCCGGCGACCATTGTGGGTGTCGTAGACGAAGTGAAAAGCGAGGCCGCCGACAAGGACGCCAACCTTGAGGTCTATACGCCCTTGAACATGGCCAACAGCTTCATGACGCTAGTGCTGCGAATGCGTACGCGCCCGGATCCCGGAGCGCTGGCGGCATCGCTGCACACCATTCTTCGCCGCCTCGATCCGTCGCTTGTCATTCCCACCCCGCACGCGATGGGTGAGATCGTGGCGCAATCACAAAGCATCCGCTCGCAATCCATGGTGTTGCTTGAGATCTTCGCGGCGGCGGCGCTGTTCCTGGCCGCGGTCGGCATCTACGGCGTTCTCTCGTACCTGGTGCAGCTCCGGCGGCGCGAGCTCGGCATCCGCATCGCGCTGGGCGCCCGGCCGGCACGGCTCATTCGCGAAATCGTCACCCATAGCCTGAGGCTGACGCTGATTGGACTCGCGGCCGGCGCCGGCGCCGCACTCGTTCTGGGCCGATTTCTGGCCACGCTGCTCTATGGGGTCACGCGCTTTGATCCACTGACGCTGATCACGGTAGCCGCCGTGCTGCTGGCGAGTTCGTTGGCCGCCAGCATGGTTCCGGCCTTGCGCGCCTCGAGCGCCGACCCGCGCAGCGCGCTGCAGGCCGAATGACAAAATCTAACATTGTTCACTCCGTTCGCGCCGGTCACCGCCGGGGCGAAGCAACAGGCGCAGCAAAATGGGGCCGATCAGGCTGGTGAGAACCGCCATGGCAATGCCGATCGAATAATAGGCGCTGGGGATCGCCGCGATGGATAAGCTTTGGTCGGCCACCACGATGCCGACCTCGCCCCGCGGGATCATGCCCAAGCCGACGAGCAGCGCCGAGCGCGGGCCCAATCGCAGCGCGGCGAGCGAGCAGGCGACCAACTTGGTGACGATGGCGATGGCGGTCAGGGCGCCGATCAACATTACCGAGTGGCGTTCGACGAGGACCGAGGGGCTCAGCTTGAGCCCGATATTCGCCAGAAAGAACGGCACGACAAAGCTGCTCACGGCTTCGGCGCGGGCGCCCAGCGCGGTTGCGACTTCACCCTCTTCACCGACGAACATGCCGGCCAAAAACGAGCCGATGATGGCCGCCATGCCGATGTAGGCGGCCATGGTTGAAAATCCCAGCAGCACCACCAGCGCGAACGACCACTGGGGGGCGGTGGCGCGCAGTTTACCGAGCCGATGCCGGAGGCGCGGAAACGCGGTGCGCCGGAGCAGCAGCACCAGCACGAAAAACAAGGTGACGAAGGCCACGGTGAGCAGCAAATTGAGCCAGTGCGAGCGGCCGGAGGCAAAGCTGGTGAGCATGGAGAGCGCCAGCAGGCCGAGAATGTCGTCGAGCACCGCCGCGCCCAGGATCACGCGTCCGAACGCGGTGTCGAGCGCCTTGAAGTCGGTGAGAATTTTGGCGGTGATGCCGATGCTGGTGGCCACCAACAGGGTGCCGACAAAGCGCGCGGTGACGGCATTCTCGCCGATGGCCCAGGCGAAGGCCCAGCCGGCGGCGAGGGGGGTGATGACGCCGAAGAAACCGACGGCGGTGGCGATGTAGCCATGCTCGACCATTTCCGCCGGTTCGGTTTTAAGGCCGGTCTCGAAGAGCAGGAAAATGACGCCCACCTCGGCCATGAAAGCTAGAATCGGCGAGGGCTGCACCCAGGCCAACACCCCGGGGCCGATCAGAAAGCCGGCCACGATTTGGCCGATCAGGCCGGGGAGGCTGAGGCGCTCGAACACCTCCTCCCCCAGTTTGGCGGCTGCGAAGAGCACAAACAGGCTGAGGAGCGGTTCGATGGCGGGTGCTAGCGGTGGCATAGTGGCGACGCTTGTGCCAGAATTCAGGCTTGCAGCCCAACCCTAATCTTGACGCAGAATTCGCTCGCGTGGTGGAGATTATGCGCCGATTGCGCGCGCCCGGAGGTTGTCCGTGGGACCAAAAGCAAACCTTCGACAGCATCCGCACGCATACGATTGAAGAAACGTATGAGGTGCTGGAGGCCATCGCCGCCCGCGATTACCGCGCTCTGCGCGAGGAGTTGGGCGATCTGCTGTTGCAGGTACTGTTCTACGCGGAAATGGCGGACGAGCAGCGGCACTTCAATATCGCCGACGTGGTCCGCGAGCTGGGTGAAAAATTGGTGCGCAGGCATCCGCATGTATTCGAGCGCGAGGCGGATGCGGCGCCGCTCAGCCCGGAGCAGGCGCTGGGGCGCTGGAACCAGATGAAAGCGACGGAGAAGCCGGCGGGCGTTGAGCGCAAGTCGCTACTGGCGGGTATTCCGAAGCACCTGCCGGCGCTGGCCGAAGCGGCGAAGCTGGGCGGACGCGCCGCCGGGGTGGGTTTCGACTGGCCCGGCGTCGCGGGCGTGCTGGCCAAGGTGGATGAGGAACGGAGGGAGATTGAAACCGCGATTGCGGCCGGCAACCGCGAGCAGTGCGAAGAGGAAATTGGCGATCTGTTGTTCACGGTCGCTAATCTCGCGCGGCACCTGGAGGTGGAGCCGGAGTCGGCGCTCAAGAGCGCCAACCACAAGTTCCAGCGGCGGTTTGAAAAAATGGAGGCGGCGGCGGGCGGAAGCACCGAGCTCTCGACGTTGACACCGGAGGCATGGAACAATTTGTGGGAACAGGCGAAACAGCCATGACTTCCCCCGTGATTCGACCGTTAACCGAGGTTGAGGAATTCGAAGAGTGCGTTGCGCTGCAAGGCTCGGTATGGGGTTTTGCCGATCGCGATTTGGTGCCGCGGCGCATGTTCTCGGTGGCGCACAAAATCGGGGGCCAGGTGCTGGGCGCCTGGTCGGGCGCGACGCTGGCCGGCTTTACGCTGGCCATCCCCGGCCTGCGTGACGGCCGGGTTTACTGGCACTCGCACATGCTGGCGGTGGCGGGCGAGTTTCGCAACCTGGGACTGGGGCGCCGGCTCAAGCTCTATCAACGTGACGAGGCGCTGGCACGCGGCATTGAGCTGATCGAGTGGACGTTCGACCCGCTGGAGATCATGAACGGCTATTTCAACCTGGGGCTGCTGGGCGCGGTGGCGCGGCGCTACCTCCCCAATTTTTACGGTTTGACATCGAGCGCGCTGCAGGCGGGCCTGCCCACCGACCGTTTGTCGGCAGAATGGTGGCTGCGCTCGCCCACGGTCGAGGCGGTCGCGACCGGCGCCGGCGCGCCCGCGCCGGTGGCCAAGGCGACGGTGATGGTGCCGGCCGAGATCCACGCTTGGAAAAACGCGGGCGATGCGCGCGCGCTGAGTACGCAATCGGCGATTCGCCGGGAGTTGACCGATGCATTCGCCGGCGGCATGGCCGCCATCGGCTATCGCCGCGACGATCACGGCGGTTATTTTCTACTCGGGAACCTATGAAGATCGAGAAAATCACACTGCGGGAAATCGGCATGCCGCTGGTTTCATTTTTCGAAACCTCGTTTGCGCGCATGCACCAGCGCCGCATGCTGTTGGTCGAGGCGGTGGTGGATGGCATCACCGGATGGGGCGAGGTGACGTGCGGCGAGCATCCGTTTTACAACCACGAGTTCACCGACGCGGCGGCGGCGCTGCTGCGCGAATTCGCGGTGCCGATGGTGTTAGGCAAGACCATCGCCCATCCGCGCGACGTGCCCGCGCTGCTGGCGCCGATCCGCGGCAACGCCATGGCGAAGGCGGGGGTCGAAAACGCCATCTGGGACGCCTGCGCCCGGCGCGCGGGCCAGCCGCTGTGGCAATATATCGGCGGCACGCGGAAGGAGATCGCCTGCGGGGTGTCCATCGGCATCAAGAACTCGGTGGCCGACCTGCTGACCGATATCGCGCGCGAGGTCGCGGCGGGGTACCAACGGATCAAGATCAAGATCAAGCCGGGATGGGATGTCACGGTCGTCGAGCAAGTGCGGGGCGAGTTCCCGGGAATCGCGCTGATGGGCGACGCCAACTCCGCCTACACGCTGGAGGACCTCGATCACTTGCGGCGCTTCGACGCGTTTAATCTCATGATGCTGGAGCAGCCGCTCTGGTACGACGACATTTATCAGCACGCCAAGCTGCAGGCCGCCATCCTCACGCCGGTGTGCCTGGACGAGGCGATTCACCACGCGCGCGACGTGGAGACGGCGGCGGCGCTCGCCGCCTGCCGCATTATCAACGTCAAGCTGGGGCGGGTGGGGGGATTCACCTCGGCGCTGGCCACCCATGACGCGGCGCGGCGCTCGGGCATTCCGGTGTGGTGCGGCGGCATGCTGGAGTCCGGCATTGGGCGCGCGCACAACATCGCGCTCTCGACGCTGGAGAATTTCTCGCTGCCGGGCGACGTGTCGGCCAGCGCGCGCTACTGGCAAGAGGATGTGATCGAGCCGGCGGTCACGGTCAGCGCGAAGGGGACCCTTACGCCGCCGAGCGGGCCGGGAATTGGCTTTGAAGTAAAACTCGACCGCATCCAGCGGCACCAAGCGTGGGAGCAAGTTTTCCTCGCCTGACGGCCATGTCGGAGTTTGAGCAGCGGTATTTCGAAGACCCCAACTACCCGCCCGGACTGAAGGGCGGCGACGAGGTGCGGGGCTATGGCTACTATCCCGATTACTTTCCGATCGTCGAGGCGCAGCTCTCGGCGCTGGTCGAGCTCACGTCGGGCGCGTCGCTGGTGGACATCGGCTGCGGCAAGGGAGCGCTAGCCGCCTATATGCGGCAGGATTTGGGGCTGCGGGTGATCGGCACCGACCTGAGCGCCTACGCCGTTGGGCATGCACGCCGCGCACAGGGCGGGGAAGACACGGTGCGCGCCGCCTGTACCCACCTGCCGCTGGGCGACGGTACGGTGGATTTGGGTTGGTGCAACGGCGTGCTGCAGTATCTCGAGGCGGAGGCGGCGCGGGCCGCGTTGGCGGAAATGGCGCGGGTCAGCTCACTGGCCGTGTTCTGCTCGAATATCGCCGCCGCCCAGCGGCAGACGGAGTGGGGCAAGCGCGACCGGCTGACCCGGCTGTACCTGCGCCCGGGGCAATGGGCGCAGCTGGCGCAGGAGCAGGCGCGTGGGGAGGACTGGACCGTGGTCGCGCTGCCGTTCGAGGGCGAATCGGCGATTCTGTTTTACCGCGCGGCACGGTTGGGCAAGGTGTTTCCGCTGCGCTTCGTCGAACTCGCGCTGGAGCGCATGCGCCGGCTGGGCGCGCTCACGCGCTCTCCACCGGGGCTGGACGCATTCTATCGCCGCGCCTGAGGCGCGCACGGGAGGCGATGGCGTAGGCGAGGGGACCGGTGGCGAGCATGGCCAGGGTTACCAGGGTGAAGCGAGGTTCCTGGAAAATCGCGAAACCCAATGTCGCCGCCGCCAACGACAGGGGCAGGGCGCAGACCAACGCCAAACCCCAGCCGCCGCCAGGCACCCGAAATCCGCCCGCCGACGGCGCACGTCTGCGCCGCAATTTGACGAGCGCGGCCAACTCCAAGGTGAGGCCAGCGCTATAGAGCAGCACATCGGCCCCGACCAGACTGGCGAAGGTGGCCAGGGCAAAGACGCAATAGATGGCGGTACACAAAGCCAGCGCCGGCATGGCAACGCCGGCTCGATTCATGCGGCCCAGAGCCGGCGGCAGGTACCCGGCACGTGCCAGGCTCACCGGCAGGGGCAGCACGTAGGGAAGCTGCGCGGTGAACTGCGACCAGGCGCTGAGCACGGCGGTGAACGACATCAGCAATCCGAAACGAGAGCCCAGCGCCCGCGCGCCGAGGGTGATGAAGTAGCCGTTCTGCCAGTGACTTGCCGCGGCGTCCATGTGCAGGCCGGCCAGCACCGGGACCAAATAGCACAACGTGATTAAGCCGACTCCGGCGAGCAGCGCGCGAGGGTAGGTGCGGGAGGGGCGCTCGACCGCCGGCGCAAAGGTCGAGACGTTGTCCCACCCGGAGTAGTTCCATATGAGGGTGCCCAGTCCCAGCGCCCAGCCCGACAAATCCAGACCGCCGCCCAGCGCCGAGGAGGCGGCCGACGGGGCGGCGGGCAAGCGCCAGGCCACCACGACAAAGACCAGGAAGGGCGCCATGACCGCCGCCATCGCCAGCACCGCGTAGTTGGCGACGGCCTTGGTGCCGGTGCAGTTTGCCAGGGCTCCGGCGACGATGAAGCCAAGGACGAACAAGAGCACGTGTGCGTTGGAGAGCGCATGCCCAGTGAGGATAGGCCAGGTGGCGCGCAACAGTTCGCCGCACAGCGCGGGGTAGAGGGGCATGTCCACCCAGGTAAAGAGCCAACTCCACCAGCCTTCCTGGAAGCCCCAGAATTCGCCCATGGACTCGCGCACCCACTCGAAATAGCCGCCCAGTTTCGGCAGAGCCGAGGACAACTCGGCCGCCATGAGCGCAATGGGCAAGCACCAGAGCAGAGGCACGAGGAGGATGAGCAGCACGCCCGCGCGGGCCCCGACCGCGCCAATCAGGGATTCGAGGCCGTAGGGGCCGCCGCTTACGGTGAGAAAAATCAGGCCCAGCAGGCCGAGCGCGCCGACGCCGACGCGGCGGTCACGCCTCATGCGCCGAATCACTGACGCGCGCGAGCACCAGGGTGATGTCGTCGGCCTGCTCGTCGGAGCCGCTCCAGTCGCGCACCCCGGCCAGCACCGTGTTCATGATTTCACCGAGCGGCCGCAAGCGGTTGGCCTGCAAGAGTTGGATGAGCCTGGTTTCGCCGAATTCAACCCCGTACTCATTCTCGGGCTCGGTGATGCCGTCGCTCCAAATGCCGATCAACTCGCCGGGTTCAAGCTGCACGGTGCCCACCTCGAAGCTAACGTTCTCGAACAGCCCGACCACCATGCCGCCGCGCTCGAGGCGGCGAAAGCCGTTGGCGGAGACAACGACCGGGGGCAAATGGCCGGCGTTGGTGTAGCGAAGCTGCCGGCGCTCGCCGTCGTAAACGGCATAGAAGAGGGTCGCGTATTTTTCAGGCGGGGTGCTGTGGTAGATCTGGCTGTTGAGGCGCTCGAGCAGGCGGGCTGGGTCGGATTCCTCTTCGGCGACGGTGATGGTGCGTCCGCCAGCCGCCGCGGCGTTCACGGCTCCATCGGCCAAGCTGGGCTGGTAGGCGCGGACGGCCGCGACGATGGTGGCCATCAGCAGCGCGGCGGAAATTCCCTTGCCGGAGATGTCTCCCACGGCCAGGCTGACGCGGGTGGGGCTGAGCTGCAGGAAGTCGAAATAGTCGCCGCTGACAACCCGGGCCGGAAGGCAGCGGCCGAGGATCTCCATGCCGGCGACAGTGGGCGGAATGCGGGGGAACAACTGCGCCTGCACCTCGTGGGCGATGCTCAACTCGCTCTCCAGCCGCTGCTTCTGGCGCTGTTCCTGCAAGAGGCGCTGGATGGAGCTGGTCATGGTGTTGAAGGAAATCTCGAGCGCGGCCAACTGGTCGCGGGTGCGCACCGGGATGCGGTGTTCGAAGTTGCCGCGGTTGACGTGTTCGGTGCCAACGTATAAGTCATTGACCGCGCCGGTGATGGTGCGGGTCAGCCGGATGCCGGCCACCAGCGAGAAGGTCTCGATGATCAGGAACACGGTTCCGATAATGGCCAGCAGCACGAGCGGCCAGCGCGCCTCAACCGGTGACGCATTCGTCGCCAATGAGGCGAAGAGGCTGTTATTCAACAGGGATGGACGGGTGTTGATCGTCGCCAGCGTGGTCACCGGCGCGCCGTTGGTCCAGGTGGTGGAGGGGATGAAGGCCCAATTGGTGATGCCGATATCGAAAATGCTGCCGCGCGCGGTGAGCGGGCGGGTGCTCGCCAAGCGAATGCCCGGACTGGTCATGAGGGGGCTGTTGGCTTCCGCGCCGGAGCTGATATTGACCAGCGAAACCTGGCCCAGCGCCTGGGTCAGGGTGTCGAGGTTGCGCGCATCGAGGGTGTACATGGTCAGCACGCGCTCGCCGGTTGCGGGCCCGGCGGCCGTGCCGCAGGCGGAGAAACTGGCGATGGCGTAGCCGTTGGGCATGGCGATGAGCCCGGAAAAACCAGGCTTGAGCCAGCCGCCCATCAGGCCGAAGCGCTGCGAATCGGCGTTTTCGGGCTTGCCCGAGGCATCGTAAAAATAGGAGTGTACGCCGCCAAAGCCGCGCGGGAAATAGTAGCTGGCGTAGTAGCTGGCCATGGCCACGATCTGGTCGCTGCGGTCGGGGCGGCGCTCGAGCTCGCGCACGGTGAGCGTATTCACCGCGCTCACGTTCTTGATGCGCGTGTTCAGCTCTTCGACCAGC
>JANWLQ010000164.1 GCA_025450725.1 Terriglobales bacterium | reverse complement strand
GGCCTTCGATCCCGGCGCCGGCGACGGCAAGTACCACAAGCTCAAAATCGCGATCGCCCCGGCCGCGCCATCCGGCAAGCTCCTGACCCAGTACCGCCCCGGTTACTTTGCCGGCCTCCCCACTACGGACGCTCCGTCTCTGGCCGATCGTATCGGCGCCGCCATGCGCGGCGAAGAGGTGCTCAGCGCCGCGCCCGCCGCGGTCGCGGCGCTCGCCGCCGCCGGGCAAGTCTCCGTCGCCGTGACGGTGGACGCCAATCGCCTCAGCTTCACCGAAAGCCAGGGCCGCCGCCGTCAAGATTTATTCTTTGTCGCCGGCCTTTTCGACGCCGGCAATCATTGGGTGACCGGCAAAATGGGCGAGATGGATCTCGCCATCACTCCCGCCACCTTCGAGAAAATGCTTGCCCAGGGCCTCGCCGCCAAACTCACTCTCGACGCCCGCCCCGGCGAGTACCGCCTCCGCGTCGTGGCGGCGGAAGCCTCGACCGGCCGCCTCACCGCCATCACCCAGGCAGTCCGCATCCCCTAAGCTATCGCCCTGCTGCGCAAGCGGGAAACGCGGCGAATATACCTCGATGTCGCCATAGCCGCGTGCGGCAGCCGCGCAGGGGCCCGCGCCAATAAAAGGTTAAAATGCGAATTGGCATGCATTGGAAAACGCTCGGGCGCGACACGCGCCGCACGCTCGAGATGATCAAGTTCGAGCACTCGATCTTCGCCCTGCCGTTCGCCATTTTGGGCGCGCTGCTGGCCGCCGGCGGATGGCCGCCCTGGCGCGCACTGGGCTGGATCGTGGTCGCCATGGTGGGCGCGCGCAGCGCCGCCATGACCTTTAACCGCATCGTGGATCGACGCCTCGACCGCGAAAACCCGCGCACCCGCGCCCGCGCCCTCGCCGCCGGCACGCTCTCGGTCGGCTTCGCCGTGGGCTTCCTCATCGTCAGCATTGTCGTTTTCGAATTGGCCGCCTGGCGCTTGAATCGCCTCTGCCTCGAGTTGTCGCCGCTTGCGTTGGGCTGGGTGCTGTTCTATTCCTATACCAAACGTTTTACCGCGCTGGCGCACTGGGTGCTCGGTATTGGACTGGGCATCGCGCCCGCCGCCGCCTGGATCGCGGTGCGTGGCTCGCTCGCGCCGCGCATTCTCCTGCTCACCGGCGCCGTGGCCTTGTGGGTGGCCGGCTTCGATCTGCTGTATGCCTGCCAGGATATAGACTTCGATCGTAGCCGGCCCGAGCTGCACTCGACCCCGAAGCGGCTAGGTGTCGCCCGCTCGCTGCGCCTGGCGCAAGTGTGCCACCTCGCCATGTTGGCTTTGCTGGTGTGGCTGCTGGTCGTCAGCCATCTGGGCGCCTTGGCTTGGGTCGGCGTCGTCCTGGTGGCTGCGCTGCTCGCCTACGAACACTCCCTGCTCTCGCCCCACGATCTATCGCGGATGAACGCGGCGTTTTTCACGATCAACGGTTACATCGGCATCTTGTTGCTCGTGTTCTGGGGCGCCTCGATCGTCGGCGCCCAGACCATTCCTCAGCGCGCGCTCGGCCGCGGCATGAGCTATGTGGAGGAAACCCCGCCCAATACCGAGCGTTTCGTAATCCGTCGCGCCGATGGCGTGGTCCACGACCGCGAGAACATGGTCGTGTCGCACGTCGCCCTCGCGCTCTACACCGACGCCGCACCCCACCAAATGATCGCCTTGGTGGGATCGGATGACAGCGGCAAATTCGATTTCGGCAACAAGATTCCCGACGGCGATTACCGGTTAATCGCCGAGTATCCCGGCCTCTGCACCGCCAACATTCCGCTCCGCGTCCAGCACAAGGGCCGCGGCCGCAAGCCGCTCGAGCTGCGCATGGAGTACCCCGGCCTCGACGTGTGCAGTTACGCGCGGTAAGGCGTTCGCCTGAGCCTAGCCGCACGCTCCGTGCCGTAGCATGGGCCTAAGTGTTGCGCGCCACAATTTTGTCTGCCATCGCCTTCCTGGTCGGAGCCAGCCTCGCTCCGGCCGCGCCGCCCGCTATCGCCACGATGGCGCCCGGCAGCCGCGTCATGGGCGACGCGCACAACTGCTATCCCTACAACGGCAAGTGGTCGAACCGTCTGGATCGCGCCTTGGCGCTCGGCGGCCCGGTCGCGATCGAGCAGGACCTCGCCACTTACACCAATCGCCTCACCGGCGAGATCGTGGTGGTGGTGAGCCATGACCCCAAGGGTCGCCCCAGCGACCCCACGCTCCGCGATTACTTTTTCGAACGCATTCGCCCGCAAATGGAAGCCGCGCTGCGCGCCGGAAATCAAGGCGACTGGCCTCTGATCACGCTGAATCTGGATCTAAAATCCGAGCGCCCGGCGGAGTTGGCCGCGATCTGGAAAGTGCTGGCCGAGTATCAGGATTGGATGACCACGGCGCCGCGCACCGCCAACCTGGAAACGGCGCAGCCGCTCGATATAAAGCCGCTTCTGGTGCTGACCGGTTCCTCGAACCGGCAGCGGGTCCGGTTTTACGATGACGTCCCGATCGGTGGGCGCTTGCTGGCCTTCGGCGCGGTGCCCGCCGGCAACCTCTTCGCGGTGGCCGACAATTATCACCGCTGGTCGAACCACAACTGGAGCGCGCTGGAAGCCCGGTGGCCTTTCTGGGCGGCCCAATGGAGCACGCCCAAGCAAAAGCGGCTGGATGCGATGGTGGCATCCGAGCACGCCCGCGGCCTCTGGACCCGCGTCTACTGTCTCGATGGCGAGTCCGGCGTCGAGCGGCGCAGGAATGGCTGGTCCTGGGACGCCAATTTCGGCTCCGTCCCAGCCGTCCAAAAACGCTGGCAAGCCGCCATCAGCGCCGGCGTCGACTTCATCGCCACCGACCAATATGAAGGTCTCGCCGCCCTGCTCGCCCACGACCACTGAACGCAGGTAGCCACGGAGTCCTCCACGGGAGGAGATCGACGCGGAAGGCCGCGAACCCGGGCCCCCAAGCGCGGCTTTTGCGCGCTGGTGTGGTCGTAATTCCGAAGTGCGGCCCGCTGCCGTGAATCGAATTCCGCCGCACCTTCGACCCTATCTCCACGGAGATGGCCGCAGGCCCGGGTCCCCAGAACCGTCGTCCCTTCTGGGGTAGAGCGACACAGCAACGCGGACCGGGGTGGGGACCGGGGCCCCCGCAACCGCTTTGAGGTGCGGAGTGGGGAGTCGCGGCGGGTTCGAGCGAACGGAGGCGAGCCTCATGATCCGCGCCTTCCGCGTCAACTTGGCACCGGTCAACGCGAAGTATCGTTGACGCCGCCGACTGCTTTCGTTTCGCCTGTCGGCCTATCCGGCTACTCCACGCGATCCCGAAGGCTAATCTTGACGAATTGCGATTTGAACAAATACACTACCGTATGGTTTACCACAACCTCGATGCGACATTCGCCACGTTTGCCGATCCTACTCGACGCGCGATTCTGTTGCAGCTCGAGGGCAGCTCGATGCGCTCAGCCGCACGCATCCGCGTCAGGCGCGCCCATTCGTGGCCACTCTCTTCATGAGCCTCGTCGCGATGACCGCGCTCACGTGGGTCGATTCCTCCCGGCGCCTACGGTCCTCTCGCTCGCGGGCACGGCGCTCGTCGGTATCGTGTTGGTGCGGCTCGCGCGAAGCACACGCGCCACCTGACGACGTGGTCCGACATAACGGAACCGATTCATGATCGAGCCCTTCGAGCCGAGCGTCTCGCCAGAGACATTCGATACCTTGCGAGAGCGTCTCCGCGCAACGCGGTGGCCCATCGGCGTGGTCGAGGACGGTGGGGTGCCGCTCGCGACGATGCACGCGATCGTCGAGAACTGGCTCCGTCAGTTCGACTGGGAAGCGCTCGACCGGACGATCCGCGCGCTGCCGCACGTGCGCACGACCGTGAACGACTTGCGTCTCCACGCCGTGCACCGGCGCGCGGAGAATGCCGAGGCACCGGCGATACTCCTGCTCCACGGGTGGCCCGGCTCGTTCCTAGAGTTCCTGCCCATGCTGTCGTACTTCGAGCGGCTTCACGTGGTGATCCCGTCGCTTCCCGGCTTCGGGTTCTCGGACGCGCCACGGTCGCCTGGTATGTCCAACGCGCACATGGCCGAGTGCTGCGCGGCGCTCATGTCCGGCCTCGGCTACGCGCGTTTCGTCGTCCACGGCGGCGACATCGGTGCCGGTGTGGCGACTTGGCTCGCCCGAAAATATCCGGCGCGTGTCACCGGGTTGCACCTCAACTTCATCCCAGGGTCGTACACGCCGGCGGAGGAGCCACCCCCGACCGCCGAGGAGCGCGACTTTCTGCGTCGGCGAGCGGCGTGGATCGACGCAAACGGCGGCTACGGTCACGTGCAGCGCACGCGCCCGCTGACGCTCGCCTACGGACTCGCCGATTCGCCGGCCGCGCTCGCGGCCTGGATCGTTGAGAAGTTTCGTGAATGGGCGGACCCGACGCGTGCGGTGCCACTCGACACCGTCCTCGCGAACGTCACTTTGTACTGGGCCACGAACACGATCGCGTCGTCGATGCGGGTGTACCTGGAATCGGCACGCACGCCGCTCGTGTTCGCGCCGGGCGAACGACTCGCAGTACCGTGCGCGATCGCGCGCTTCCCGCACGAGATGCCATCCCCGCCGCGCTCGTGGGTCGAGCGCGGGTATCAGGTCGTGCGGTGGACAGAAATGCCCCGCGGTGGCCATTTTGCCGCACTCGAGGTCCCGGACCTTCTCGCTGCGGACATCCTCGAATTCCTCGAGACGCTTGCACCCGATCGGACGATCTGAGGGGCGATCATCGGCGGCAGAGCTCTAGGGCCATTTGTTCGCGCGCTTGGGCCTGGGAGTCCGCGACGTGCTGCAGACGCTGCCGTCGCGACACTCGGGGCAACGAGGAGCGCGCCGGAGCACTGGCCTTTGCCTCGCGTCACGCGGGATAGTGGGTCCCACGATAGCACCGTCAGGGAATCAGTACGATCTTGCCGTAAGCGCCCGGCTCCAGGATGGCGCGATGGGCTTCGGCGGCTTGCGCCAGCGGGAGTTCGCGTCCGACCACGGGGCGCACGATGCCGGCCTCCATGGCTGCGCCCAGGCCGGCAAAGATCTCTTGCTTTTCCGCCTCGGTCGTGGCCCACAACGTGAAGGCTGAAATGCTGGCGCGGCGGGCCATGAGGTCGCGCGGGGTAATGGTCACGTCGCCCCGGCTGCCGATCACGACCACGCGTCCATTCTGGGCAAGCAGTTTCAGATCGTGGCCCAGGTTTACGTTGGCGAGCATTTCGAGGATCACGTCCACGCCACGCCCGGCGGTTGCGGTCATAATCTTTTCCAGATAATCGGGCTGATCGTGCCGGAAGACCTCGCTCGCGCCCTCACGCCGCACCAACTCGGCGCCGCGCTCGCTGCCCGCGGTCCCGAACACCCGCAGTCCCGCGGCGCGCGCCAACTGCACCGCCGCGATCCCCACCCCGCCCGAGGCGCCATGCACCAGCAGCGTCTCGCCGCGGCGCCCGTGCGCTCGTTGGTGCAGGGCGTGAAAGGCAGTGCCGTACGGCACCCAAACCCCGGCGCCCTGCGTGAAACTGATGCGCTCCGGCAGAGGATGCACCTGCGCCTCGACCGCCAGCGCGTATTCGGCATAAGCGCCGCTGAGAGTGGTTGCGGTGTAAACACGCGCACCCTTCGCAACTCCTTTGACGCCCGCCCCCACCGTCTCGACAATGCCCGCGGCATCGGAGCCCGGTGTATAGGGAAGCTCCGGCTTGATCGCGTAGGAGCCGCTGCGCATGTAGGCGTCGTAAGGGTTCACGCCGGCGGCGCGTACACGCACCAACACCTGCCCGGCCGCCGGCTGCGGCGTCGGGATCTCCCGCAGTTGCAGCACTTCGGGACTGCCAAAGGCTTGTACTTGAATGGCTTTCATCCTCTGAGTGTAGCCGAGAGGGTGAATGCTATGATTCTCGTTTATTAGGTAACAGATTCATGTCGGAGGCGGCGGCGCAACGAATCGTCTCGGAGCTGCGGGCGGCTGGCTTTCAGGCGCTGTTCGCCGGCGGCGCGGTGCGCGATCGACTCCTCGGCCTTGCGGCGCAGGACTACGACGTCACCACCGACGCTCCACCCGAGGCGGTGATGCGCCTGTTCCCGCGGCACTCGGCCGTGGGCGCGAAATTCGGCGTGGTGCTGGTTCATCTTGATGCCGCCAGTATCGAAGTCGCTACTTTCCGCACCGACGCCAGTTACCGCGACGGCCGCCATCCTGAAAAGGTTGCGTACGCCACCGACCCGCGCGAGGATGTCGCCCGCCGCGACTTCACCATCAATGGCCTGCTCATGGTGCCGGAAACCGGCGAGGTGTTGGATTTCGTCGGCGGCCGTGCCGATCTCGACCGTGGCCTGATCCGCGCTATCGGCGACCCCGATCGGCGTTTTAATGAGGACCGCTTGCGTATGCTGCGAGCCGTGCGCTTCGCCGCTCGACTTGGTTTCGAAATCGAGGCCGGCACCCTGGCCGCCATCCGCGCGCAAGCGGCCGCCATCGTCGAGATCAGCCCGGAACGCAACCGCGACGAGCTGCTGAAGATGCTGACCGAGGGCCACGCCCGGCGCGCCTTCGAGCTATTGGATACGACCAACCTGCTGGCCCCCATTCTGCCCGAAGTCGCCGCCATGCGCGGCGTCGAGCAGCCGCCCCAGTTCCATCCCGAAGGCGACGTGTGGACGCATACACTCATGTTGCTCGAAGGGCTCAAGCCCGGCTGCGCTCCCGCTCTGGCGCTGGGCGCGCTGTTGCACGACGTCGGTAAGCCGCCGACCTTCGAGCGCGCGCCCGACCGCATCCGTTTCAACAACCACGCTGCCATTGGCGCCCGCATGGCGGCGCGCATCTGCGACCGGCTTCGCCTTGCCAATCACGAGAAGGACGCGGTGGTGGCGCTGGTTGCCGAACACATGAAATTCCCCGAGCTGCCGCGCATGCGCGTGAGCACCCGCAAACGCTTCCTGCGGCAGCCGGGCTTTGACCAGCTGCTCGAGCTGCTGCGCCTCGATACACTCGCCAGCCACGGCGACCTTGAGCTCTATGACCTGGCGCGTGAGCACCTGGCCCAGCTCCCGCCCGAACAGCTCCGTCCGCCACGCTTACTGACCGGGCGCGACCTGCAGGAAATGGGCTACCGCCCCGGGCCCGAGTTCAAGGCCATTCTCACCGAGGTTGAGGACGCCCAGCTCGAGGGCCAGTTGACCGACGCCGAGACGGCTCGAAAATTTGTCCGCGAACGCCATCCAGTGCCACACTGAAGACTGTATGTTTCCTGTACATCGTCCCCGACGCGTGCGGCAGAACGCCGGTTTGCGCGCCATGGTGCGCGAGACGCGCCTCGATCGCTCCATGCTGGTGGCCCCTCTGTTCGTGGTGCCGGGCGCCAAAGTAAAGCGCGAAATCGGTTCGCTCGCCGGCCAATTTCATCTGTCCGTGGATCAACTCATCGAGCACGCCCGCGGCCTGGCCGACTTGGGCATTCCGGCGGTGCTGCTGTTCGGCCTGCCCGAGAGTAAGGACGAGCAGGGAAGCGGCGCCTGGGATCCCCGTGGCATCGTGCAGCAGGCCACGCGCGCCCTTAAAGCGGCGCTGCCGCGCCTGCAGGTCATCGCCGACCTTTGCCTCTGCGAGTACACCTCCCACGGGCACTGTGGTCTGGTGGAGGAAACCGCGGCCGGCATGCAGGTCGCCAACGACACCACCCTCGATCTGTTGGCGCGCACGGCGATGGCGCAGGCCGAGGCCGGCGCCGACGTGATCGCTCCCAGCGACATGATGGATGGCCGCGTCGCCGCTATCCGCCGCGGCCTGGATCAGTCCGGCTTCACCCACCTGCCCATCCTTTCCTATGCGGCCAAATACGCCTCGGCGTTTTACGGACCTTTCCGCGAGGCGGCCGGATCGGCGCCCCAATTCGGCGACCGCAGCGGCTATCAGATGGACCCCGCCAATGCGCGCGAAGCGTTGCGCGAAATGGAACTCGATTTCGAGGAAGGCGCCGACATGCTGATGGTGAAGCCGGCGCTGCCCTACCTCGACGTCCTGCGCCAGGCGCGCGACCGCTTCGACGTGCCCCTCGCGGCCTACCAGGTCTCCGGCGAATACGCGCAAATCATCGCCGCCGCCCGCGCCGGCTGGCTCGACCAGGACCGGGCCATGATGGAGACTCTAACCGCAATCCGCCGCGCTGGCGCCGACCTGATCATCACCTACTTCGCCGCCGCCGCCGCTCGGGCCCTCTAGCGCACTTCTGACCGCGGCAATGGTTCGCTCAATGTCGGCGGCGCTGGTGCGCCAGTTCACAACGCTCACTCGCACCGCGCGCCGGCCTCGCCACGTCGTTCCCGAAAAGAAGGCCTCGCCCGAGGCATTGATGCGCGCCATCACTGCATCGGTGCGAGCATCATGATCGGCCTCGCTCGCATTGGGGCGGCCGTCGAGAAAGCGCACCAGGCCCT
>JANWLQ010000163.1 GCA_025450725.1 Terriglobales bacterium | reverse complement strand
GCCTGGACGCTGGTACCAGCTTGTTTCGCGATTTCGCCGATGCGCATGACTGTAGTATGGCAAACAACTTGCATGTATGGAGGCATGAAACTACGTCTTGTTTCCGCAGGTTTTTGCCTTTTGGCGTTCTTAGCAATGTCTGGCATTCTATCGGCGCAGGGTCCCGGTCGGTACACCTTTTTCGGCGGCGCGGTGCTGGGTTCGCCCAGCGGATTCGTCGGCGGCGCCGGAGTGAGCTTCGGGCTGACCCATAACTTGACCTTTGACCCCAGCGTCGCAATCGGGCGCAGCGGCCACTCAGGACTGTTCACCCTCGATGGAAGTTTTCACTACGAGTTCCATCCCGACGACGCGGCGTTCGTTCCCTACGTCTTGGCGGGCGTCGGCCTGGCGCAGTGGGGATCGGACACGAGCGGCTCGGCGTTGATCGGCGTGGGCGCGCGCATTCCGCTGCACCACGATATGTGGATCGTTCCCGAGGTGCGCGCCGGCGCGCACGGACTGGGGCGTTTCACCATCGGCATCAGCAAGTCGTTCTGATGGTTCGCGGTAGAATTGAGGAATGCGCGCACCGCTTTCGTTGTTGGGTTTGGCCGCCGCATTGGCGCTGATGGTCGTGTTCACCGGCAGCGGTGAACGGGCGCCGATAACCGCGAGCGCCGCGGTCGCGGCGGTTCCGGCCGAGGCCGATGCGCCGGTCGGCACACTCGTGTTGCAGCGCTGCGGCATCTGCCATGGCTTGGACACGCTGAGCCACAATCCGCAGGATGCGGCGGGGTGGTCGCGCACCGTAACCGCAATGCAACAACTCGGGGCGCAGGTCAATCCGCAGGAGCGCGACGCGCTGATTGCATACCTGGCGCGGCATTTCGGTCCGCACTAACCTCGGCTAAGCGGCCTTCCATTTTATATTGCAGCCGATACTCGAGCGCTGGTCGGGGTTGACCGGCCGGCCGGCGACCAGCGCGTCCAGCGCGGCGCGAAGATCGGCGCCGCTGACCGGCTGCTGGTTGCTTGGGCGGCTCGAATCGAGCTGGCCGCGGTAGGCGAGCTTGCGTTCACCGTCGAAGACGAAAAAGTCGGGGGTACACTCGGCCCCGAAGGCGCGCGCGACCGCCTGGGATTCATCGTACAAGAACGGGAAGGTGAAATCCTGTTCCTTGACCATTTGCGCCAAACTCGCGGGCGCGTCGGCGGGATGGGTTGCCGCGTCGTTGGAGCTAATGGCAACGAGCGCAACCCGGCCGGCGTAATCGCGCCCCAGACGGGCGAGCTCGCTCTGCACGTGCACAACGAAGGGGCAGTGCCGGCAGATGAACATGACCAGTAGCGGCTGGCCGGGCGCGAATTCCGCCATGGAAACCTGGCGGCCGGTTGAGACTTCGGGCAGTGTGAAGGCGGGCGCGGCCATGCCCAGCGGCATCATGCGAGAGGGTGTTGCGGACATACCTTCAATTCTAATTGCGATCGGGGCTCGCGATCGAGCCTCGCTATCGAGCTTGGCTACCGAACCTGGGCGGCAATCTCGGCCGCAAGGCCCGTGCCCGCGCCCTCGGTCATTTCGGCAGGGCGGTCGCCCCAGGCGGGCACGTCCAACGAATAGCGGTGCTCGGCCATGGTCTGAACGTTGCGCACCGCCCAATCATGTTGGTCAATTTGCAGCAGCACCGAGGCGATCGGAATCTTGCCGCTGAAGATGTGCGGCTTCAAATCTTCGAGGAAGCGTTGGCTGTCGGTATCGCCCCGGCGGCCCAGAGTGAAATGCAGCTTGTAGTACATGAACTTCTCGATAGGCAGCGGCAGCGCCAGCTTGACCTCGCGCTGCGGTCCGTTCACGTAAATGCCGAGCATGCGCTTGGTCAGGTTGGTGTAGTCGAAGGTGCGCGAGACGAGGTTGATGAAGCCCTCCTGCAACTGCCGGGGGGTCATCTTCATGGGCACAAAAACGGTGTGATGGGCGTCGTACAGCTTGGCTTTGACGGTGAGAATACGTCCCTCGGCAAGGAACCGTTACCACTGATTCGCCGTCGGCGTCAAAATATTGAAGTACGGATACAGCACGTTGCAGCGGTCGAAGAAATCGTAGGCCGCGTCGAAGCTGGCCAGCGTGTCGCTGTCGGTGCCGAAGATGAAGCTGGCAATGACCTCCATGCCGTGCTCGCGCATGGTTTGGATGGCGTCGTCGTACTTGAAGGCGATGTTGTGCAGCTTGTTATAGCTGCGCAGCGTCTCTGGGTCCTGGCTCTCGAGACCCATGAAGATGTTGTAGAAGCCGGCCTCCTCGAGCAACGCGAGGGCTTCCTTGTCCTTGTAAACGTTGATCGTCATCTGCGACCCGAACACCGGCTTGAAATGCGGGTAACGGGCGCGCAGCTTGATGATGGCCCGCAACAGCTCCTTCATCGTCTTGGGATGGCCGAAGATGTTGTCGTCCACGAAGAAAATGGGGCGGTAGAAAATCCGGCCCATGATGTCGTTCTTGAAGATCACTTCCAGCTCGCGGCACAAGTTCTCCGGCGACTTGTAGCGCATGTCGTGCCCCAACATCTGCACGATCGAGCAGAAATCGCAGCTAAACGGGCAGCCGCGGCTGGCCTGCAGGGTGAGTGAAACCTGGTGCAGCCACTCCCAGCGCTTGACGCGCGAGAGGTGCAGCATCTTGGTCATGTCGGTCTTGTGCGTCTGCTCGTAAATCTGCTTGAGCTTGCCGTCGCGGGCGTCGGTAAGCATCTGCTCCCAGACGTACTCGGCTTCGGTGGTGCAGATGGCGTCGGCGTGCACCAGGCTGTTCTGCGGAATCATGAACGGGTGATAGCCGCCCATGACCACCTTGATCTTGCGGCGCCGGAAATGATCGGCAATTTGATACGCGCGGGTGGCGTTGGTCACCATGACCGTGATGGCCACCAGATCCACGTTGGCGTCGAGATCCACCTCGCGCAGGTTTTCGTTGACGACGGTCAGGTCCACCCAATCGGGTGTCAGCGAAGCCAGAGCCTCCAGGCCGTTAAACTGCAGACCGTAGCTCTTGCCGCGCAGCGGCCAAAACGTTAGTTCATGCACGCGCTCCATGCTGAACTGGGTGCGGACATTGCTGTCCGGATCGCGTTTTGGGTAGATCAGCAGTACACGCATAGCGGCACCATTAGCCTACGGCGTATTCGCCCAAAAATGAACACTTTTCTTTTGAACGGTCGGTCGCGCCTCCTGAATGGCAACCAGCGCGGCCGCCATTTGTTCCGGCGATTCGAGCCGAAAATCGGCTTCTGAGGTAGTGCCGGGGGACTCCAAATGGTCAACTTTTACGCCGATCAGGGCCGGGCCGCCCGAGCGAAAAACATCCTCATCGGTCACGTCATCGCCAAAATAGATGGTGAGATCGCACTGTAACCGGGTGCGGAGGCGTTTGACGGCGGTACCCTTGTCCATGGCGTCAGCGGGAAGAAGCTCGACCACTTTCCGCCCCATTAAGATGCGCAGGCCATGTTGGGTGGCGAACAGGGAAAAGGCTTCGCGAATGGCGCTCTCCCACCGCGGTGCCTGCCGAAAGTGCAGTGCGAGCGAGTACGGCTTCGTCTCCAGCCGTGCGCCGGGCCAGGCGGGCAGCAGCGCGCGGATGTCGCCGGCGACGAGCTCGAGCTCGCGCCGAGCTTTTAATTGATGGGTGCGGTGCGACTCGGCTTCCCCGGGCGGTGCCTGAGTCTCATTGCCGTGGCCGCCAATGTACCAGCCACCGGGGATATCACAGCGCCGGCGCCGGTCAACCAGGGCGCGTCCGCTGACAAGGGCGACGCGGAAATCGCGTTCGCGGGCCATGGCGCAAAGAAGGGCGGCGGCCTGGGGCTCGGGCCGGGCGAATTCAGGCTGGGCGACGATGGGGGCGAGGGTGCCGTCGAAATCAGTCGCCAGCAAAATCCGCCGTGCGCGCTGAACCCGCGCACGCCAGTCGTCCACCGCGGGGGAAATCGGCGCCGCCGGGCTGCCGGGGGCCGGGGCCAGAAACGATGGCGGACTGGATGGCGAAGTCTTGAGCATCAAATTCGCGCTGCCGGATCGCCCGCAGAAGGTCGCGCGCCCATGCTCCTATATCATAATGCGATACCCGCCACCGGAGGCGGCGCATACGATCGCGGCGTTCCTCCTCCGGCATGGCTAGCGCGCGGGCGAGGCCATCGGCGAAAGCGTCGGTGGCAAAGGGATTGATTTGCACTGCTTCGCGCAGCGAGCGCGCGGCGCCCGTAAACTCACTCAATACGAGCACCGCGTTGTCGCGTCCTGCGGCGACAAACTCTTTCGCAACCAGGTTCATGCCGTCGTGGAGGGAGCTCACCACTACTGCATCGGCGGCCTGGTACCAGTTCCAAACCTGCTCGGGCTCGACGTAGATGTGCAATGCCTGCACCGGCGTCCAACCCGGCGTTGCGAGGCGTCCGTTAATGCCGGCAACGGCGGACTCCACGGCATGGGCGTAATCCTGATAGGCGCGCACGGTGGTGCGGCTGGGCGTGGCAATGTGGACAAACTCCACCTGCTCGCGCCACTCGGGATGACGCTCGAACAGCCGCTCGATGGCATGCAGGCGTTCGAGAATGCCCTTCGAGTAGTCGAGCCGCTCGACGCTGATGGCCAACTTGCGGTTGCCGTGACCGTACTGGCGCCGCAGTTTCGCCGCCTCGCGCCGCGCGGCGGATGTATTGGCCGAGGCCTGAATGCGCGGGTAATCAACGCTCATCGGGAAGCCGGCCACCATGGTGCGCGTGTGCGTGCCGGCGCCGGTGGAGCTGACGACGGCGTTGGTTTCGTGATCAACCCTCACCTGCAATTCGCGGTCCACCGTATCCATGAAATTGTTGCAGTGATAGGGCAGATGAAAGCCGAGCAGGTGATTGCCGAGCAGCCCGCGCAGCAATTCGCGCCGCCAGGGGCAGATCCGGAAGGCTTCCGGATTGGGCCAGGGTATGTGCCAGAACTGCGCCACCACCGCCTTGGGGCAGCGCTCACGCAGAAGCTGAGGCAGCAGGGCGAGGTGAAAATCCTGTATGAAAATGATCGCCGGCTGGCCGTTGACTTCATCGGCGACCACGTCGGCGAAGATCTTGTTGGCCTGCTCGTAGGCGCGCCACCAGCGTTCTTCGAACCGGGGCTGGTGGTAGGCGATGTGGCATAGCGGCCACAGCGTCGAGTTGGCAAATCCGGTGTAGAAATCCTCGTGCAGCTTGGGGGGCAGAAAAATGCGCCGCAGATCGTAATCCACGCCCGGCGGACGGGGGTTTACGCGTCCATTGGCGTCGGTGGTTTCCTTGTCGGCGCTGCCGCTTGCGGCGGCAATCCAGGTGCCGCCGGTGGCCTGTACGATGGGCTCAAGGGCGAGCGTCAGGCCGCTGGGCGGCTTTTCAACCCGAATCGAGTTCTTGTGGTGAACGTGGGCAAAGGGCTGGCGGTTGCTGACGACAATAAATCGGCGGCCCTCGAGTTCAGCGTCAAGCATAGCAACCTTAGATGCGCGACAATAAGCGGGTGGGTACACCGCTTGCCTCAGACCGGGCGGCCGGCTATGTGGCTGAATGTATTGCACCACAGCTCGAAGCTGGGCGCCACCCCGTTAAACGTGAGTTGGGCGACCGGGTCACGGTTGCCGCTGATATTTTTCGCCATGGGCATGCCGCGGTCGAGCCGCGCCTGCTCTTCCGGCTCACCGGCGGACGGGCGCCCTGGCGCGAAGTTCCCATGGAGAGCGAGGGCAATGACCGTTTTCACGCCAGCTTCGATCTCGACGCCCTCGGGACATGGGAATTCACCTTCTCGCTCGACGGCGAGCGCTGGCAGGCGCGCTGGCCCGTTCTGTGCGAACGAGTGCGGGCGCGCTTCGGATCCTGGTACGAAATGTTTCCACGCTCACAAGGCACCGATCCGGCCCGGGGCGCGACGCTGCGCGAGGCCGAGGCGCGCCTCGACGAAATCGCCGCCATGGGCTTTGACGTCGTGTACCTGCCGCCGATCCACCCGATTGGGCATAGCCACCGCAAGGGTCCGAACAACAGCCTGACCGCGGGGCCGGACGACCCGGGCAGCCCCTACGCCATCGGGTCGGAGGCGGGCGGCCACGACGCCATCGAGCCGGGGCTGGGCACGCTCGCCGACTTCGACCATTTCGTCGCCGAAACGGAGCGGCGGGGCATGGAGATAGCGCTCGACTTCGCGCTCAACTGCTCGCCCGACCATCCCTATGTGCGCGAGCACCCGGATTGGTTCTTTCATCGCCCCGACGGCACGATCCAGTACGCCGAAAATCCGCCCAAAAAATACGAGGATATTTATCCGCTCAACTTTGAGGGCCCGGCGCGCGAGGCGATCGCGAAAGAACTGCTGCGGGTGCTGACCTTTTGGGCCAGCCATGGCGTGCGGATTTTCCGGGTTGATAACCCGCACACCAAGCCCATGGCGCTCTGGGAGCGGCTCATGGCCGGAGTGCGGACACAATACCCTGACGTGATCTTCCTCTCCGAGGCGTTCACGCGCCCCAAGCCGATGAAGCATTTGGCCAAGCTGGGGTTTTCGCAGTCGTACACCTACTTCACCTGGCGCAACCAGAAAGAAGAACTGCGGGCCTACGCCGAGGAGTTGGCGCTGGGGCCGTCGCGGGAATATTTCCGCCCCAACTTTTTCGTCAATACCCCCGACATT
>JANWLQ010000162.1 GCA_025450725.1 Terriglobales bacterium | reverse complement strand
GTGGTGACGCTTGACCGGGTGGACTGCATTATTGACGGATTGCGTGTGAAGCGAGTGGGCGAGAATACGCGCTGGGTGGTGAGCCAATTTGTGGAAGAGGTGGTAACGCTGCCCGACAGCGATATTTTTGACGCCATGCTCTGGGTCATGAACCACTGCAAGCTGGTGCTCGAAGGCGCGGCGGCAGCGCCGGTGGCGGCGCTGCTGCACGGCCTCATCAAAGCCGCTCCCGGAGCCAAGGTGGCCTGCGTGCTCAGCGGGGGCAATGTGAACCTCGATCAACTCCGCGGCTTGCGCTGGAACTAGCGCGTGTCTAGCGCCCGCGGCCATCGTGTTTCGTGCCAAAGATAGCGCGCGAATTGCGGTTTTGTTGGCGATTCAGGACGGCCTTGTCGGCCTTGGTCAGCTTGCCGTTGTCGGCTTGGCGCATGCCGGCGGCTTCCTTATTGGTGCCCTGCTGCTGCGACTCGAGTTGGGCGGCTTCGCTGGCGCTCAGAGTTCCGTTCTTAATGCCTTGCGCGATGCGATCTTGTTGGTTTTCTGAGCGCCGGCCGAACGTGCTCTTGCCTTGGTCCTGATCGGCCGCATTGTGCTTGTCGGTTCGGATTTGGCTGCTCAAACGGTTTTGCTGGTGGCTGATCTTGGTGCGGTCGGAGGCCGTCAAGCTGCCGCCGTCGGCTTGGCGCATGGCGCGGATGTCGGCGTTGAGGTTCGCTTCCTTGGTCTCCAGCGCCTTGGTTTCACCAGCCGTCAACGCGCCGCTGTTCACGCCTTGCGCAATGCGATCCTGCTGGTTTTCCTTGCGCTGGCCTGGAGTGGAAGTTGCGGTTTGGCTCACCGCCATCGCGGTCAGCAGAACGGCGGCCAGAGCGGTGTTAGTGAATGTGGTTGTAAGCTTCATGGTTTTGACTTCCCCCTTGACTAAATGAACACGCGGGAACGGCCCGAGTTGCGGCTACAATGGCCGCATGGTGAAGATCTGCCTTTCCCTTTTCGGCGCGCTTGCGCTAACCGCCGGGGTTGCCTGCGCGCAGTCTGGTACACCCACGATCGTCGTCGACCAATTCACTGCCAAGACCGGCGTGGATTGGCCCTACGACTTCAAGCTGCTGCAAACCGAGATGGTGGAAAAAATCAAGAAGAAAGCCGGCGACAAGGCGATGATCGTCGCCGCCGCCGCGCCCACGGCCAGCGATAAAATCTATAAGCTGGACGGTGAAATCACCCGCATGTTCCAGCGGAATGATTTGGATGGGCACTCCGGCGGGGTGTCCAGCAACACCGACGTCGTCTCGGTGCATTACTGGTTGACCGACCCCAGCGGCAAAAAAGTGTTCGATACATCCTCCACCTACGATACGCTGGCCACCGCCTCATATTCGGACGCCGTGTTCGGCACCTCCGGCCCCATGGCGCGCGATCTGGAGTCGGACATCGTCGGCAAGATCAACGGCGCCAAGATCTACTAGCGCTGATCCAGC
Source organism: Terriglobales bacterium (assembly GCA_025450725.1). Taxonomy (GTDB): domain Bacteria; phylum Acidobacteriota; class Terriglobia; order Terriglobales; family SCQP01; genus SCQP01. The sequence continues at coordinate 4,142 of JANWLQ010000162.1, read as the reverse complement.
CCCGGCCGCGACGCCAGTGCGACGGCAAAGCGTTTAGCTTTCTTTGCCAGATGGTCGGGCCGGTCGCCGGCGCGCGAATACATTGAATCTTCCGGCGGCGTTGCCGTAGCCCGCTATGGCCTGGTCTTCGACCGTACATTCGAATCCATCCAGGACGCGCCCGAACCAATCGCGGCGATAGTAAAAGTGATCGAGGCCGCGATATTTTTCCGCATAGGCGGCTTCTCCCAAATGGGCCCGGCGCGCGGCTTCGGTCGTTTCGCGCCGATCGCTATCGGGGATGTCGAGGATCATGATCCCACGTGTCGCCGCCGAGGCCATCGCGCGGACAACCTGCGCCGCATAATCGAGGGAGGGGAAATACAAGAACACGCCACACGCGGCGGCGTGCTCGCAGGGAGGAACGCCCTGCGCCGCGTCGCCGACCCGCCAATCGCCCGCGGGCAGGTACTCGCGTGCATGGCCCACCAGGGCCGGCGAAAAGTCAATGCCGCCCACCCTAATTCCCTGCTCTGCCAGCGGTAAGAGAAACGCTCCCGCGCCGCAGCCGACTTCATACACGCGTTCGCCGGGCTTGATGTTCATTTTCAATGCGCAATCCAGAACGAATGAGCGCCAGGCGCTTTCGCCCACACTGCCGAAGCCGGTGTCGAGGCCGTCGGCCGCCATGAGCCGAGCGAGAACGGATGCATGGCGGAGATCTATCTGCCGCGCGGCCCACACTTGCTCCCATCCCGGCATCTCGCTACAACCCGCTCAGCGCCGCGATCAGGCGCTGGTTATCGGCCGGCGTGCGTACTGCCACTCTCGCGTACTGTTCAGGCGGAGGAAACTTGCCCGACACATCCTTACTCAGGATGGAATGCCGTTGCAGAAGGTGTTCGATCACCGCGGCCACTGGTCGGTTCATACGCACCATGAGGAAATCGGCCCCGCTCGGATACACCTCAGCGACAATCGGAACCGTGGCCAAATCATTTGCCAGCGCGGCCCGGTCGGCGGCCGTATGCGCGAACGACGCCGCTAGCTCGGGCTGAAACTTCAGAACCATCTCCAGGAAAAACTCAGCCACTGAATTGGCGTTCCAGATCGGCACCTGGCTCCTGAATCGCTCCAGCCACAAGCGGTTGGTCGAGTACAGATATCCGAGCCGAACCCCGGGGATGCCCCACGTTTTGCTCAAGCTGGCCAAGACCAGAACGTTGTCGAGCGGGGCCTTTTCCAGCCGCGACAACAGCGATGCTTGTCCGGAAAAATCAACGAACGATTCATCCACCAGAAATTGGGTGTCTGGGTTGGCGGCGGCGAGAGCATGCAAATGCGCGGTAGCAATCGTCGTACCCGTGGGGTTATTGGGATTCACCGCGACCACCAGATCGAAGTTGCCAACCTCCGCCGGGAGATGCGCGTACGTGTCGCCGCGCGGCAGCCAACGCGCGTATTCGTTGAAGGTGACGTGCGGCAGCAACACCCGGGCATCGGCGTAGGCGGCCTGCAGCCAGGGGAACGCCTGCGCGCCGCCGTTTAAGCAGAGTAGCCGGTCGGCCCGGCATGCCAGAGCGTAGCCGAGCTTCTGATCGAGCACAGTTTGTGCCGACCCATAGTTCCGTACCAGACCGGGAAGCGCCCGGCGCATCGCCGCGAACATGGCGTCGGTCGGGAAATACATATTGCGCAGGAAACTGAAATCGAGCACCTCGAAATTCCAATACGCGCCCATGGTCTCGGCCAGAATGTGCGAGCGTTGCCCGGGCTCGAATACATACCGCGCCGAGGCCAGGTCGTTCGGGTCGTCCACCTCGGCCCACTGCGAGCTCTCGACCAGAACCGCCCGAACCGGCTGCCGGCGCATGTGGATAAGCATTCCCAAAACCAGTTCGTAATACGATGCTCCATCAATCTGGTTGGCGTAAACACTCAGCAGCGGGCGGAAGGTCGCGCGGCAGAATTCGCTGTCGAAACGATAGATATTGACCGTCTTGAACTTATCGCGGTAATCGAAATCCTCGCCTTGCAGGTGCGGAGGGTAGACTTCGGTCACGACACCGTCGCTGACGCTAACTACCGTGCCATCCATGCCAGGCCGGTACTTGTCCACCAGCGCCAGGTTGCCGCGCCGTTCGCCCGCTAGCAGGCGCAACAAAGTGGGTTCGAAGAGCACATCGCACTCGATCAGGATCAAATCCTGGTCGAGCTCCAACTGTTCGAGCGCCATGGCCAGGGAAACGATGTTGTTGGTTTCCCGGAAGCGAGCGTTGTGCAGGCAGCGAATCGGTGTTGTGCCAAAACGGCTCTTGAGAAATCCTTCCACCTCCTCATGGCGGTAGCCCGTCACGACGAGGATGTCGGTCACGTCAATGCCGCGCAGGCCCTCGATGATGCGGGCGAGAATCGAGGTGCCGTCCACCTCGAGCAGGCTCTTGTGGCGATCGTCGGTGAGCGGGCGCATGCGTTGGCCGGCGCCGGCGGCGAGAACAATAGCTCTCACGCCGGTGGCCCTGTCCATGGATCGGGCGCGCCACGGGGCCACGCGCGCGCGGCCACCAAAGTGCGGTCGTCCCGCGTGTAGTCGTAGTCCGGTTGCGGGCGGCGCCAATCGCCGTAGATCGCGGTTAACACGCCCTCCGCATCGTGCGGCACGCGCCAATGGCGATCGAGCCAACTTTGCTGGTCCCAGCCATGCGCCGCCAGGCGGCTCTCAAATTCCCGCCCCCGTCCGAAACAGAACGATCGGAACTGTCCGTCAATTTCGTCCACGATGAAAAAATCGAAACCGGCGCCATCCTTGCGGAACTGATACTCGACTACTTGGCCCTCATGGTTGCGGTACACGAACCGCGGTTCAAACCCGTCTGCGATCAAAGCGGCGGCCGCCTCGGGCCAGAATGCCAGATCGCGTCGGAGCAGGGCAAAGTCGGCATCCTGATCGTCGTGGGCCACAATGTCGCGTTCGCGGAAGGCGCCAATGAGTTGGCCGCCCCAGAGCCAGTAGTGTTGGTCGAGCACGGTGGAGGCTAGTGTATCGTGCAGCCGCCGCAAGTTGGCGCGAAATTGCCGGCGGTGGTTCAGCCGCGCCACGAAATGCTCGGCCGCCGCCGCGGGACCCACTGCGTCGTCGCTGAACCGTATCGGCGTGCGCCAATCGGCGCCGTAGCGGTACCGTTCCAAAAACTCCTCGAATGGCGCCGGGGCGCGGTGCTCATGGCCGAGCAGGCGCACCGGCGCCAGGCGCTCGAGCCATTCCGGCGGGAATGCGCCGGCTCCGGCAAACGGTCCCGAGAGTTTGAGCAGGCCGTCTTCCCGATGCCAGGGAAACAGGTCGGCGTGCAGGCCGTTGTCGCGGCTGAGTACAATGCGCCACATATGGTCGTCGCCCATATCAAGCCAATGCCCGGCCTGCTCGATCTCGGCGCGCAACCCGGCAATCCGCCCGCGATCGGTAAGCATGACTCCGAAATCCACGTCGTAATCCCACGGAATCAGGCGGCCTTCACGCACCGCGCCCAGCAGCGGGCCGTAATCGAGCCAATGTGGAATGCCATGCCGTGTAAGCAGGTCATCGGTGAATGCGAGCAAATAGCGCAAATGCCGGGTGCAACACGGCGGTCGCGGTGCGTCCGGCCCCCAGTTCCAGTACTCGCAGCGCTTCGTGGCGCGGGTACAATCGGCGCGCACGCGGGTGCGGCGCCAGGCCGCTGGAATATAAGCGGCCAGGCGCGCCTCATCGCTCTCGGCGTAGCTCTGCGCCAGCCCAGTATCCACCACTGACGCCACACGACGGAGCGCCGCGACCGCGTAGGCGTCGCTGCCGGGATGTTGGTAGCTACCCATTTGCCGTCGGGTAAGCTTTATCGCCGGTGGGTCGGCAATGTCCGCTTCCCAGCGCCCGCCCACGATCACACGAACGGTGTTGGGTATGCCCGCAAGGCCGCGCTCGATCGAGCCGACACTGTCGTTCGCCCATGCCGGATTGTGGACGAACTCGACTGGCAAACCCGGCGCAACCTCACCCAGGTTTTCCTCAACCAGATCCGCGCGGTAGCCGGTCACAATGCGAAGGGAGTGAATGTCAGCCGCGCGCAGATGGTCGATGGCGCGATAAAGAAGCACCTGGTTGTTCCAATGAAAAAGACAGGGCGGCG
>JANWLQ010000161.1 GCA_025450725.1 Terriglobales bacterium | reverse complement strand
GCCAGTGTTGACGGCCGCGGCTTTTCTCTCCAGCTCGACAGCCACTCGCTCAACGCCGAGTCGGCCCAAGCCCTTTCGCAACTGTGCGGTGTGGCGTCGCCGCTGCCGCCGGGTTTGGCCGGCTCGGCCCAGGCCCGTTTGTCCATCGCCGCGCCCTGGGCGTCGTTCCGGCAGGCAAGCTGGCAAGGCGACGCGCGCTTCGATCGCGCCCTCTATCAACCGGGCACGGCCGATCTGGCGCTGAGCGATGTGTCAGTCGGGCTTTCGCCGCTCGATCCGCCGCGAGTACAATTCGCGCACCCACCGTTCCAGGGCTGGGCCGCCTTTCCGCTCAACCAGCCACCGGAGTTCCATCTCAGCGCCCGTCATCTCGCCGCCGACGACGTCTGGAACTATCTTCATCCCGCGCCCGCCGATTTCGTGCAGCGCCTGTTCGGCGGCACCGCCCCCGTCTGGATCAGCCAGCTCAACGCCCGCGGCTCCGTCGCCATTGCCGATCTTGACTGGCGTGGCTTTCATGCCGGGCTCGGTGCCGATCTGGTGCTCAGTCCCGATCACTGGCGGGCGTCGCGGCTCAATCTCGCTCTCGCCCAGGGAAGGTTCATCGGCACGGGCCGCCTCGACGGAGCGCAGTACACAATTGCCGGAGCCGTGCCGCGCGATCAACCCGTGAACCTGCGCTTGCTTCTGGCGCCGACTCCGTTCGGCAACGCGATCAGCGGCGCGGCGTGGGGCACTGCCCAAATTGCGCGCACCGCCGGGGCCGAGGGATTCAACCAGTTGGCCGCCGGCGGCCATTTCGAAAGTCACCATGGCCAACTCGCCACCTCGACCGGCATGGCGCCGTTCGATCTTTTCGCCGCCGACTACCACCTCGAGGCGGGCGTGGCGGTGCTCGACAACGTCCAATGGCGGCGCGGTGGCGAGCTTTGGCGCGGGAAGGGAAGCGCTCGTTTCAACGCGCAACCTCCAGGCGAGTTCAGCTTACAACTGACCAACGGCGGCGCAACGCTCGAGCTCCAAAACGCCTCGCTGCCCCCTTCGATTGCGCGCATCGTTGCCTACGCCCACTCACCTCCGCCCTACCACGACGTGACTGTCACCGCGGAGGCGGTCAATCAGTACTGGGCGGGCGCCGGCAAGGCCACGCTCCCGGCGGCGGTTTCACACCTGGTGTTGAGCGCCGAGCCCGGCTGGCTCACCGGCAGCGCCGAGGTTGACTTTGATCGGCTGCGGCAGTCCGCATCGCGCAACCCGCTGCTGCAATTGTTTACCGGGACGCATACCATCGCCGCCCGCGCCCGGCTCGACAGCGGCTCCGCCCCCGAGGCGCATCTCACTGTGACCGAAGTTCGGCTCGACGGCGAGGTGGTTCCCAATTTCCTGATTGATGCCGCGGTGGCCGCTTTTGTGCACGTCCGTTATCCCAAGCTCGGGCGCAGTTTTACCATCGCTCTCCCCCTCCATTGCACGTCGGTTACGCTTGCCAACAACGCCGCTGTTTTCCACTACCGGTAACTCAGCAGTCAACTGGCGCGGCTTCCAGGACTGGCTCATAATCAGGCGAGGTGATTTATGACTGCTTCCAATCCGTCCGCGACGTCCTCCTTCGACGAGGCCGCACGCAAGGTCGAAGCCGAAGTCAAACGTTTGATCAAAGTGGTGAACGACGAGGTCGTGCCGTCGTTGCGCCAGGATGGGGGCAAGGCCTTGCGAACCGTGGCGCAGAAACTATCCCAACTCGCCGATTCACTCGATCGCTCCGCCTAGCGCTCCTGGGAGCCGTTCCGCTTTGGGCGCTATTGGCCACCGGCTGCGGCAGCAAACAAAAGCCGCAGCTGGATCCGCCCACGCCCGCCATGCCGCCAGGGGTGAGTTGGGGTCCGCCGGCGGCCGCCTTGCCGGCGCCAGCTGCGGTCGCGCCGCGCAAGGAAGAAGTCGTCGCGGACGCGGGCACTCACTATGAGCCGCCGCCCACGGCGCATCCGCCCATGCCCGCCGGCAACTACGATCCGCATTACCGTTCCGGCGGAGTCTGGGAAACCGGCATCGCCAGCTTCTACGGCCCACGCGAGCAGGGCCGCGATACCGCGAGCGGCGAAAAATTCGACTTCCACAAAATGACCGCCGCCCACCGCCTGTTGCCGCTGGGCACAGAGATCAAGGTCACCGACCTCAAGACGCAAAAAACAGTGCAGGTCACGATCAACGATCGCGGCCCCTTCTGGCCCAACCGCCTGCTCGACCTTTCCTGGGGCGCGGCGAAAAAAATCGGCGACGACGGACTGGATCCGGTGCGCATTGAGATTGTTCATCTCCCCAGCCCGGTTCCGCCCGGCGTGTACACCGTGCAGGTCGGTTGGTTCACCAACTCCGGCCAGCTCGATCAATGTCGCCGGAGGATGGAGAACGATCTGCACGATCCGGTCATCGCCTTCGGGTCCGATGAAGGCCGCTGGCTGCGCTATGACAAGCGCATTCGGCTCGATATGGACACCGCCACGAACGTGGCCCGCTCGCTGCGCGCCGAGAATTACCCCGCCTACGTGGTCCGTCTCAATTAGGCGGTAAAATGGCCTTGTGCCCGCTGTTTCGTGGCCTGAACTCGACTACGCACAATGGCGCGCCACCTGCGACACGCTCCACATGGCACTGCAGATGGCGGGCAAAGTGCGCGTCGCGCTGGCAGCGCCACTGAACCATTTCTGGCAGGCGACCTTTTACGTCACCGCGCGCGGCCTCACCACCGGCGCGATCCCCATACACGGGGGCGGAGTGTTCACTATCGGGTTCGATTTCTGCGACCACGAACTCGTCATCGAAACGAGTCGCAATCAGCGTGCGACGGTACCGTTGCGGCCGGGCCCGGTGGCGGATTTTTATAAAGCCTTCATGGCGAAGCTGGCGGCACTCGACATTGATGTCCACATCTGGACGATGCCGGTCGAGTTCCCCGGCCCGATCCGGTTCGATTTGGATCAGACCCATGCGAGTTACGACGCCGATGCCGCCTATCGCTGGTGGCAATCGCTGGTGGCGATCGCCCCGGTCTTCGAGCGTTTTCGCGCCGGCTTTCTGGGTAAGTGCAGCCCGGTACATCTGTTCTTTGGCGCCATGGATCTGGCCTGCACACGTTTTTCCGGCCGCCGTGCGCCCGAGCGTCCCGGCGCCGACGCGGTAACGCGCGAATCGTATTCCCATGAAGTGATCAGCGTCGGCTACTGGCCGGGGGATTCGGCGCATCCGCAGGCTGCGTTTTACGCATACGCCGCGCCCGCGCCGGCCGGGTTTGATCGTGCCGCCATCCGCCCGGCGGCCGCGGTCTATGACGCAAAATTGGGTGAGTACCTGCTCGCCTACGACGACGTACGCCGCAGCGCCGACCCCGAGGCGATGTTGCTGGAATTCTGCCGCTCAACCTACGAGGCGGCCGCCGACCTCGCCCACTGGGACCGGGCCGCGCTCGAGCGAAGTTAAACGGTTTCTTCCGCCATTGAGCGCGATCCCCAAATTGCCAGGATGAGTGGAATAGCGGCGAAATCCAGCAGCAGGCTGGGCGCCCACATTAGATAACCACCCAGGCGTTGGTCCAACGCCGCCGTGATGCCCCAGCCCAGTTGCGTCAAGGGCGCATGGGCGTAGGCGGCGTAGGTTCCGAGCGGAGCGGCCGCGAGCACCGTGCCCAGCACGATGTTCGCCGATAGCCGGGCGAATAAATAGATGACTGCCTCGTGGGCCGGCATCCGGCTCGAGGCGCGGGGTGCCAGCACTGGCCACCAGAAGATCGCCGCGCTGATGACGAAGCTGATGTGTTCGACCGCATGTACGGCGTCGGACGCCACCGCCCAGTCGTACAGCCGTGGAGCGTGCCAAGCCAGTAGCGTACCGAAACCGATCGCCCAGGCCGCCATGGGATTTCGCAGGCGGCGCTCCCACCGCGCGACCCATGGAACGGCGAGCCACTCCTCGGCCAGCTCCGTGGTTACTCCGAGCACCAAAAGCGGCGCAGTCACCTCGAGCAGGAGCAGGTGCTGCACCATGTGGGCGCTGAACAGGTACTGGTCGGCGAGGGTGTCGAGCGGCGAGATGAGCGCCAGCAGCAGGATGGCAATTCCGGCCACGAACAAAGCGCCTCGCCAGCGCGAGCGCCAGACGGTGAAGTGGCCATAGAGCGCGATCAGGATCAGGCAGCCGATCACGACGCCAGGCTCGACATCCCACCCCAAAGCGGAGAGCGGCATAAGGAAATGGATGCTACTCGCGATTTTGTGTTGCCCCGGACAACCCGGTTTCACACCCCCTTCATCCGATGCGACAACCCGGAAAGTTGATGTGCCACTAGCTTTTTAATTTGGAAAAATCTGAGGAGATAAATTCATGAAACGGTATTTCGGAATCCTGTGTGTGGTTCTCGTCGCGTTGGCCGGCTGGGCGTTCCCCCAGGCGACCAACGTCGGCACCGTTACCGGGCAAGTCACCGACGCACAAGGCGCGGCCATGGTGGGCGCCACCGTGCTGCTGACCAATAACGCCACCAACGCCGCGCAGGCGACGATCGCCAACCAGTCGGGGCGCTACGTTTTTTCCAACGTCCAGCCCGGCACCTACACCCTGACGGTAAAGAAACAGGGCTTCAAGGATGCTGTCGTGAAGAATCAGGAGGTCTCGGTCAATAAACAGCTCACGCTCAACGTGCCGATGCAGGTGGGCGTCGCGACGCAGACGGTCGAGGTCACGGCCTCGGGCGCCGAGCTGCAAACCATGAACTCGACCGTCGGGTCCTCGGTGACGGGCGATGCCATCGTCAAGCTTCCCAACCTGGGACGCGACGCCAACGCGCTGACCACGCTCCAGCCCAACACCGCACCTGACGGTGGAATCGCCGGGGCCGATCGCGACCAGAACAGCTACACACTCGATGGCGGTTCCAATAGCGACGACATGGATGGATCCCACTCCTCCTACACTCCGTCGAGCGGCAACATCGGCACTGGCTCCGGTGGCAATCCGAGCGGCGTTATCCCCACGCCGGCCGACAGCATCGAGCAATTCTCGGTTGGGGTGGACAATCAAACCGCCAGTTTCAACGGCTCCGCGGGTTCGGCCGTCAACATGGTCACCAAGCGCGGCACCGACGCGGTGCACGGCTCAG
>JANWLQ010000160.1 GCA_025450725.1 Terriglobales bacterium | reverse complement strand
CCGGCTATGCGCTCACGGCATTGAGCAGCGGTGGCGCAAGCGTGACATCGTCCCCGATCACGATTGCCGCCGGAGCCGCAACGCAATTGGTGGCCAGCGGCATCGGAACCAGCTACGCCGCCGGCGCGCCGATAGCTTTCACCGCAACCCTCGAAGATGCCTTCGGCAACGTCGAGACTTCCGACAGCACAACAACAGTGACGGTTCGGCTAAGCACCGACCCCACCTCGGCGGCGCTGGTGGGCACGCCGACGCAGACCGTGCGAGCGGGCGTCGCGACATTCAGCCTGGCCGTCAATACGGCGGCGACCGGATATGCTCTCACCGCCTCAAGCAGCGGCGGCGCGAGCGCGACCTCACCGGCAATCACAATCGCCGCCGGTGCCGCGACGCAACTCGTGACCAGCGGTCTCGCAACCAGCTATGTGGCTGGGGCGCCGATGGCCTTCACCGCCACTCTCGAGGATGCCTACGGCAACGTCGAGAGCTCCGACAATGCGACCACAGTGACCGTTCGACTCAGCGCCGATCCCACCTCGAGCCCGCTGGTGGGCACGACTACGCAGACCGTGCGAGCGGGCGTCGCGACGTTCAGCCTAGCCGTCAATACGGCGGCGACCGGATATGCTCTCACCGCCTCGAGCAGCAGCGGCGCGAGCGCGACCTCACCGGCAATCACAATCGCCGCCGGTGCTGCAACGCAACTTGTGACCAGCGGTCTCGCAACCAGCTATGTGGCTGGAGCGCCGATGGCGTTTACCACGACGCTCGAGGACGCCTACGGCAACGTCGAGACCTCCGACAGCGCAACAACAGTGACGGTGCGGCTAAGCACTGACCCCACCTCGGCGGCGCTCGTGGGCACGACCACCGAGACCGCGCGCGCGGGCGTCGCGACATTCAGCCTCGCGGTCAATACGGCCGCGACCGGATATGCACTCACCGCCTCGAGCAGCGGTGGCGCGGCCGTGACCTCGCCCATAATTACGATTGCCGCCGGAGCCGCAACCCAGTTGGTGACCAGCGGCCTCGGAACCAGTTACGCGGCAGGCGCGCCGATCGCATTCACGGCGACGCTCGAGGACGCGTACGGAAACGTGGAGGCCTCCGACAGTACCACGACGGTGACAGCGCGGCTGAGTGCCAACCCCCCGGCGACGACATTGCTCGGTGCAACGACGCATACGGTTGCGGCCGGGGTGGCGAGTTTTAGTCTGGCGCTCGATACGCCGGCGACCGGATACCAGATCACCACCTCGAGTTCGAGCGGGCTCGCCAGCGGCGCCAGCGCCGGCATCACCGTTGCCCCGGCGAGCGCCGCGCGCCTGACGCTCTCGACCGCAACGAACGCCGTCGGCGGTGCTGCCGTCTTGGTTACGATCGCCGCGCAAGACCGGTTCGGCAACACCGCCACCGGCTACGCCGGTACCGTGCGGATTACCACCACCGATCCGGCGGCGGTGCTGCCGTTGAGCGTGACAATGGCGGCGGGAACCGGCAGCTTCACGATCGCCTTCAACACCGCCGGCAACCAAACCGTTGCGGCGACCGACACCGCCACCGCATCCATCACCGGGACGAGCAGTGCGATCCTGGTCACTGTGGCCAACCTGTTCAGCGGCACGGCGGCGTTGAGCTTCGCCAGCCAGCCACTTCAGGTCGCCAGCGCGGCACAGAGCGTGGTCGTCGGCAACAATGGCCTGGCCGCGGCCTCCCTGCGGTCAATAACCATCGGCGGCGCTGATCCCGGCGATTTCAGCGCGAGTAGCGGCTGCGGCGCGTCACTCCCGGCGGGAGCGAGCTGCACCATCCAAGTGGCGTTCAGCCCGCGGGCGATCGGCGTCCGCGCGGCGGAGCTGGCGATCGCCAGTTCCGCGCCAAACTCGCCGTTGATCGTGTCCCTAACGGGGACCGGCACCACCGCCGGCGTCAGCCTGACACCGCCGGTCCTTGCGTTCGGCAGCCAGACGGTGAATACCACCGGCAATCCCTCCGCGGTCACGATCACAAACACAGGCGCGGCCATGCTCAGCATCGCCAGCGCCGGCGTTAGCGCTGGCTTTATGCTGAACGGGAGTTGTCCGCAGGTCGCGCCCGGCGCCGCCTGTACGCTGGGCGTCGGTTTTGCGCCGCAAACGACCGGCCCGCTCGCGGGCACCCTGACCCTGACCGACAACGCCAGCGGCGGCACGCAGACAGTCCCCCTGAACGGCACCGGCATCGCCGCCGGAATTTCGCTCTCGCCGGCGGCGATGACCTTCGCCGCCACCGTGACCGGCGTCAGCGGATATGCGCAGACATTAACCATCACCAACACCGGGACCGCTCCGCTCACCGCGCTGGCAATCCCCCCCGCTGCGGGCGATTTCGGCGTCGCCAACAGCGGCGCCGGATCGTGCGCGGCCAACGGAGCCACGTTGGCCGCCGGCGCCAGTTGCACCGTATCCATCGTCTTGACTCCGACCGTGGCCGGCGCGGATGCCGCCCTGCTCACCGTCAGCGACAGCCTGGGCACGCAGGCCGTGGCGCTTGCTGGCTCCGGCATCGCCGCCGCGAATACCGCCGTGCTCTCGACCCGGCTGATGAATTTCGGCAGCCAGACGACCAACACCGGCTCGAGCGCGCAAACGGTTACCCTCACCAACACCGGCAGCACCGCGTTAACGGTCGGGTCGGTGAGAGCGACACCGGCTGTGTTCAGCGAAAACGACAACTGCGCCGGAACGGTGGCGCCGGGCGGCCGTTGCAACATCAATGTGAGCTTCACTCCTATCGCGACCGGCGCCACGAGTGGCACGCTGACCATCACCGATTCCGCGGCTGACACGCCTCAATCGGTGGCATTGGCGGGCATGGGTGTGGCCAGCCTGCGGGTCGCGCCCTCGACGCTGAATTTCGGCAGCCAGCCGCTGGGCGGCGGCACTCCGCAGCAAGCGCTGGATGTGACCAACACCGGCACAACGGCGTTGAACATCGCCGCGCCGCTAACGACCGGCGACTTTGCGGTGACGCAAAACTTGTGCACCGCCGCATTGGCTCCCGGCGCCACCTGTGAAATTTTTGTCGCCTATCTGCCGGCCGCGCTGGGCGTCAGCCAGGGTTCGCTCGCGCTTTCCGACGGCAGCGGCGCACAAACGGCAGTGGCCGCGCTCAACGGGCGCGGCGTGCAGACCGGAATCTCGGCCGCGCCCGCGGTTGTAGCTTTCGGTTCGTCGCCAGTGGGCTCCCCTTCCGCGCCGCAAACTCTGACTTTGACCAACAACACTACGATGGCGCTCACGATCGAAGGCATCTCGGCTCTGGGCGACTTCGGCATGGCGGGCAACACTTGCCTGACCCAGTCCGGAGGCGCTCAGGCGCTGGCTGCCGGCGCCAACTGCGTCATTAGCGTCGCGATGGCGGCCACCACGCCGGGCTCGCGGACCGGAACGCTTCAGGTTTTCAACTCCGCCAATGGCGAACTCGACGTCGCACTGAGCGGTATGGGCGAAGGCGCTGGCGTTGCCCTCACCCCGCCCAAGCTTTTCTTCGGCAGCCAGCCAATCGCATCCGGCGGAGTCACAACCAGCGGCCAGGCGCAGATGATAGTCGTAACCAATACCGGCAATGCCGCGCTGCAGTTGTCCTCGCTTTCGGTTCAAGGTGGATTCAGCCAAACCAACGGGTGCGGGTCCAGCTTGGCGGCGGGCGCGAGTTGCAACATTAATGTCAGCTTCGCGCCGACGGCGCTCGGGCAATGGACGGGCACACTCACGCTTGACGATAATGCCGCCGGCGCGACGCAACAAGTTGTGTCCCTGCAAGGGTTGGGAAGCCCCAGCGGCCTGGTGCTCTCGCCGGCGGTACTGAACTTTGGCGGCCTGGTAGTGGGCCAAACCAGCCCGCCGCAAACGGTGACGCTCGCCAACAACACCGGGCAATCCGTTGACGCGCTCGTGGTTACCGCCAGCGGTGAGTATGCGGAAACTAATACCTGCGGCGCGGGTCTCGCGAACGGCGCGAGTTGCGCCATCGCGGTGACCGCCACGCCCTTGATCGCGGGTGAGGTTACCGGCTCCATATCGATCGCGGCCGCGCTCACGTCCGAGCCTTTCTCCTCAACCCGGCGATCCGCATCCGCGGCCGATCCCGCCCCGTCCATGTTGGCGAAGATTGCGCTCCACGGCGGAAACCAGCTCTTTCCGCTCGAGTTAGACGCGCCGGTATTGACGTTCGCCGCGACCGGTGTTGGGCTGAGCAGCGCGCCGCGGACTCTGACGGTAAGCAACCGTGGCGGCACCCCGGTTGCCATTACCTCGATTGCGGCCGCAGGCGATTTTGTAGCAACGAATAACTGCCCCGCGACACTCGCTTCCGGTGCAAGCTGCGCCGTAACGGCTACATTTGCCCCGACTGCCGCCGGAACGCGTTCAGGCAACGTGACCATCGCCGATTCGGCGGCCGTGCAGATTGTGCCTTTGAGCGGCCCCGGCTCCGACTTCACCGTGGCGTTGCCGGGCGGCGGCGGACCCATGATGACGGTGGCGGCCGGTCAACTGGGCACCGCCAACATCGCTTTCGCCAGCAGTGCCGGCGATAACCAGTCGCTGCGAGTGAGCTGCAATATGGATGGCACAGCCTTCTACAGCGGATCCATCGTGTGCGCTTTCCATCCAACCACCATTCAGGTGGGCGCCTCGGGCGCATCCGGCACGCTTACCATCACGACCATTGCCGCTGGAATGGTGGCGCCGCCCGTGGGTCGCGCCCCCGCCCGACCGCTGGTGGGATGGCGCTTCGCCGCATGGAGCGCGGCCGTAGGTCTGCTCGCGCTCGGCGCCCTCTGGCTGGGGCTGGGCGAGGATCCCCGCCAGCGTTGGCAACTGCTGCTACTGGCCGCCGCCATGGCCGCCGCCGCCGGCTGCGCCACCCCTGGACCATCCCCCACCCGGCCCGGTGCTTACCAGGTCCGAATCAACGCCACCTCAAGTACCGGAGTGACGCACTCTGTTGTCGCTTCCATCCAGGTGAAGTAAGCCCCTTAAATCTGAAACCAGCCTGGTGCCTGTATTGGTGATCACCCATCTCGAGAAGCTCCGCCCACAATAGCGGACACAGTCGACGACCTCTCCTGCGCTAGCTCTGGTTCGCCCGCATCGTCCGGCATTGATTTGGCGGCCCGCGATGCTACATTGTCTGCATGCATATGCGATGGTGGTTGCTGTTGATGGCTGGATTGGTGGCTGGGGCACAGACACCGCCGGCGAGCGCGCCCAAACTGAAGTTCGACGTGGCATCGGTCAAGCCCAGCGATCCGAAGGGTGGGCGGCCGCACTCCAGTATGCCGCTGACCGCGGGGGAGCGATTTACGCCGAACGACGGGCTCTTCACCGCCACCCAGCAGCCTCTGATCCGCTACATCGCCTTCGCGTTCGACTTCGATGCCAATCCCGATCCCCAACTCAAGACGCTGCCCAGTTGGGTCAATACCGAGCGCTACGATATCGAAGCCCGCGCCTCGGGCCCGGTGACGAAAGATCAAATGCGTCAAATGGTGCTGTCGCTGCTCCAGGACCGCTTCCAGTTGACGTTTCATTATGAAACCCGCCATGCCTCGGTCTACGAGTTGGTGCTGGCAAAGCCGGGCAAGTTGGGCCCTCAAATGCGTCCGCATGTGGATGAGGGCATGCCGTGCGACGGAACCGCGCCCGCGCCTGCGCCCGCCCCGGCGGGCGGCGGCCGCGGCGGCCAGCGCGCCACGCCCGACGGCTATCCCGTCGGTTGCGGCGAGTTGATGAGCCTCACCCCAACCCTCCCCGGTCGTTGGCGCCTCGGCGGCCGCAACATCACTATGGACTTTTTTATGGCCACGCTGCGCGGCGGAATGGAACGTCCCGTCGTCGACCGGACCGGCCTGAAGGGCCGCTACGACTGGGTGATGGAGTATGTGCCCGATGGATCGACTGACGGGCAGTTCGGCGCCAACTTCCAGGGCGATCCCGACGGTCCGAAAATGTGGACCGCGATCAAGGAACAACTCGGCTTGGAATTCAAACCGGCTAAAGACGATATCCGATGGCTTGCCTTCGACCACATCGCCCGACCGACCTCGAATTAAAGCCAACCACTATTCAGCCCGCAGCGCACTTGCGGGATCAATGCGGCTGGCGCGCCACGCCGGCAGCCAGGCCGCGAGCAGCGCGATGGCCAGGAGCGCCGCGACCGCGGCTGCCAATGTCTCCGGGTCGGCGGGTGAAACCCGGTACACGAGCGCGGTGAAAGCGCGCCCGGCCAGAAGAGCGGCCGCCGCGCCAATCATGATCCCAACCAGTGCGGGACGCAGCGAACCCGCGACAACCAGGCGTACAATTTCAGCCGGCCGCGCCCCCAGCGTCAGGCGCAGACCGATTTCGCCGGTGCGGCGCGAGGTGGTGAACGCCACCACGCCATAGATTCCGAGGCCGGCGAGCGCCAGCGCCAGTCCGGTGAAGGCGGCAAAAAGCTCGAGCGTCATCCGCCGCTGCGCCATCGATTCGCTTAGATAGGATTCCATCGAGCGCTGATTCTCGATTGGGACCGAAGGCGCCACGCGTGCCAGCGTGGATTCGACCAATCCCGAGACCACCGCCAGCGGCAGCGAACTGCGGATAATCAGGGTTGAAGCATTGCCCGCATCACGCGTGTAGGGCACATAAGCTTCCGGCGGCGCGGGACGCTCAAGCCCGTATTGATGTACATCGGCGGCCACGCCCACTACGTGCGCCCAATGGCCGATATCGTCTTTCGTACGGCACAGCACAATGGCTTTGCCCAACGGCTCGCGCCCGGGCCAGAGCAGGCGCGCCATGCTCTCGCTCACAATAATCGAATTGCCCGGATGCGCAAGATCGTCGTCGGTAAATTCATGTCCGCGTTCCAGCCGAATTCCCATCGCGCCAAAGTAACCCGGGCTGACGAAATAGGTGTCATAGAAGCTTTCCTTCCGCGTCACATCGGTTTGGGAAAGTATGGGCGGATCGGGCATGGCATACGCACGCGTGTCATAGTTACCGGGATCGAACGGTAGAACGCTGTCGAGCGCCACCACCGCGCCCGCTCCCAATCGCTGACCGAGGCGCGTCAGCAACTGCCGGTCGAATTGAGCCGCGGCGGCATCGTTGGGATATCCCGCTGTGGGGAGGCGAAAATCCGCAGTGTAAACGTGGCTGGGGTCGAGGCCCGGTGCGACGCCCAAAACCGCTATAAAACTCTTCAGCACCAGCCCCGCGCCCACCGCCAGCAGAACGGCAAGCGCCACTTCGCCCGCCACCAGAATGTGCCGCGTGCGCGCCTTGGCACCCAGGCCGGCCCGGGCGCCGGCCGCATGGCTGCGTCCATCACTGCCCGTGACCAGTTGCATTGCCGGTGCCAGGCTAATCAGAATTCCGGCCGCCAGACTGAGGGCCAACGCAAAGCTCCAGGTGGCCGCGTTCAGATTTAAATGCGATAACCGCGGCAGCGCCGCCGCCGCCCACGGCCGAAGCGAGGCCATCGCCAGCGCCGCCAGCCCGGCGCCCGCCGCCCCCCCCAAAAGGCCGAGCAGTGCGCCTTCGGTCACAAGTTGCCGCACCAGGCGCCCTCGTCCCGCGCCCAGCGCCGCGCGCAGCGCTACTTCCCGGTCGCGCACCGAGGCGCGGGCGAGCAGAAGGTTCGCAAGATTGGCGCCCGCGATCAGAAGCACCAATGCCGCCGCCGCCAATAGCATCCAGAGCAGCCGCCCCACCGAGCCCACAACTGCCTCGCGCAGCGGCTGCATGGCGACAATCGCATCCCGGGCGTAATCGCCGGGGAACGACTGCGTCAACTGCCGCTCAACCGACGTCATGTCACCGCGTGCGTCGGCGATGCTAACCCCTGAGCCTAGGCCGCCCACCGCCTGTAAGTGCTGGCAACTGCGGCATGCGTCGGGCACCGTAGCGTCATAACCCATCGGCTTCCACAGTGCAACGTCACGGCGGAAGGGATCGGCATCGAAGCTGGCCGGCATCACGCCGATAATCCGGAAGGGCACCTGATCCAGCATCATGCTGCGCCCGATCACGCCCCGATCGCCGCCAAATTGCTGCCGCCAAAAGGCATTACTCAGAATGACTTCGCGGTCACGATGGGGCCGGTCCTCATCCTTCGAAAAACCGCGGCCGAGCGCGGGCGTCACGCCCAGTGTCGGGAAAAAATCCCAACTGGCATGCAGGCCGCGGAGCACGCGCGGCCGCATTCCGGCGCCGCTTAGCGTCGGCGTCCACCAGGAGTAGGTGCCGATCGAGACGAAGGAATGGTTGCGCGCGCGCCAGTCTTCGGCTGTCATCCAGCCGACGTTTTCAGCCTTCAGCCCCTTTGCCACCGATGACGACGCCAGCGTGACCAGCCGGTCGGAATGCGCATAGGGAAGCGGCGCCAGCAATACCTCATGCACCACGCTGAATAGAGCCACATTCAACCCGATGCCGAGCGCCAGCGTGCCCACCGCCACCATCGTAAACATCAGATTGCGCCGCAGTAGCCGCGCCCCGTAGCGCAGGTCGCGCACCAATGTCGTCAAGCCGTACAGATCGCCGGACTGGCGATAGCTTTCCTTGGTCGCCTCCAGCCGGCCGTGTTCGACCCGCCGCGATCTCGTTTCATGCGCGAGGTGGAACTGCAACTCCTCTTCCAACTCGCGCTCGATCTGGCGGGGACGGAAAAGCGAGCGCAACGCAAGCGGTATGCGGCGCAAACGATCTCGCAGTAATAGTTTCGCCATGACAACCTCCGGCTACAACGATTTGGCGGCGACGATGCCGCTGACCGCGGCGGCGAGCCGTTCCCAATGCGAGACCTCAACCTGGAGTTGGCGTTCGCCCGAGCGGGTCAGGCGGTAAAACCGGGCCCGGCGGTTGTTATCCGACGGCGCCCAGCGCGCGGCGATCCAGCCCTGCTGCTCCAGGCGGCGAAGAGCGGGATACAGCGAGCCCTGTCCCACTTGCAGAATGTCGCTCGACATCTGCCCAATACGCTGTGATACGCCAAAGCCGTGCATTTCGCCGAGCGCCAGCGATTTCAGAATGAGCAGATCGAGCGTGCCCTGCAGCAACGGCGATTTGTCAACACTCACGATTGGTCCCCATCATACCTTCTCCTTGACGTTCGACATGAGTATGCCGCGCTTCCTGTCGAATGTCAAGGAAGCAGCGAAACCGCAACCCGGAGGCCCTAGCGCTTTCCCGTTCGTTCCAGAAACCCGCGCCCGGCAAAGATGCGGGCGGCGCACTTTTCGATCCGCGCCCTCCGCGTATCCGGCTGCTTGGCTCCGGCAAAGTAATACAGGTAGCCGCGCTGCCGCCCTGGCGTAAGCGCTTTGAACGCCGCCTTCAATTCCGGATGCCGCTTAAAGGCGGACGTCAGTTCCTCCGGCACAGGGAAATCCGCAGTCTTCCTTTTCTCGACCCGCAAACCAGCCCGCTCCACCGCAATCGCCTCGCGCACATAAGCCTTGATCATAGCGGCCTTGGCGGCGATTTCTTGCGCACTGGTAAACTTCATCACCCGCCCCGCCTGCGTTTGCCCCAGTTGCGCCAGCAGCTTCTTCGGGTCCTTCAGCAAAGCGCCCTGAAAGAATCCCAACCCAAAATACTCCTTGAAGCCTTGCAGGATGACCACGTTCCCGCCATCCGCAGTGTATGTAGGCTTCCCCCACTTACACTCCTCCTTCATCCCAAATCCTGCGAGGATGCGCCGCATCGCCGCGATCTCCGCCTCCCACCTCTCCCGGTACGCCATCTTCATGCCACCGTGCCTCCCTCTAAATTACAACGCACCATTATCCGCCGAGCCCTCCGCGCAAACGCTAAACGCGAAGCCGGGCGCAAACTACCGATCTCTGTCAGTGTGAGCCGGTGCTACACTGGCCGCTTCTGGGGGAAACATGAAAAAGTTCCGCGCCGCGCTGGCGCTGATCGCCGTGCTCGCCTTATTCGCCACCGCTCAGGCGCCGGCGCCCGATCAACACCTATTGCAGCTGTTCAACTATCGCAACATAGGCCCCTTCTGGATGGGCGCGCGCGCCTCTGATATCGCCGTGCCGGCAGCGCCCGAAGCGGCCCACCTGTATACGTTCTATGTCTCCTTCTGGACCGGCGGTATATGGAAGACAACCAACAGCGGAACCACGTTCCAGCCGGTGTTCGACGCGCAGAACAACTTGAACATCGGCGCCCTTGCCGTGGCTCCTTCCAACGACAATATCGTCTGGGCCGGCACCGGCGACGCGTTTACTTCGCGCAGTTCGCTTGCGGGCAATGGCGTCTACAAGTCCACCGACGCCGGCAAGACCTGGGCGAACATGGGTCTGGCTGATACCCAGCACATCGCCCGCATTCGAGTTAACCCCACCAACCCCGACGTTGTTTACGTCGCCGCCATGGGCCATCTCTTCTCCGACAACGAGGCGCGCGGCGTTTACCGCACTCGCGATGGCGGCCGCACCTGGAGGAAGGTCCTCGACACCGGCTCCCACATCGGCGTGATTGACCTGGTCATGGATCCGGCCCATCCCGCCGTGCTCTACGCCGCAACTTACGACAAAACGCGCCTGCCCTGGCAGCTCATTCCCGATGGTCCCGGCAGCGGCATTTATAAGACCACCGACGGCGGCGACCGCTGGACGAAACTCGGCGGCGGCCTGCCTACCAGCCATATCGGCCGCATCGGGCTCGACATCTATCGCGGCAATCCCCAGATCCTGTACGCCATCGTTGAGAACGACAACCCCCGCACCACGCCGCTCGCCGGCAGCCGCCGCACCCGCCCCGGTATACAACCGGTTATGGGCGGAGAAGTCTACCGCACCGCCGACGGCGGCAGCACCTGGAAGAAAATGAACGCTGACGACTTCGACGTCACCCCGAAGGGGCCGTACTACTTTAATCAAATCCGCGTAGACCCCGCCAATGACCAGAACATTTTCGTCACCCAGGACGGTCTGCGTCACTCCCTCAACGGCGGCCGCACCTGGGACGCCCCCGCGGTGTTCCCGGGCATGTTCGGCGACGTGCGTACTTTGTGGATCGACCCTGCCAACTCCAATCGCATGATCCAGGGCAGCGACGGCGGCTTCGCCTTGTCCTTCGACGGTGGCCGCGCCAGTGACGCGCTCGAGAACATTCCCGTCGGCGAGGTCTACTCGCTCAGCGTGGACAACGTGGATCCCTACAACATTTACGAGGGCTTGCAGGATCATGAGAACTGGCGCTGTCCCACGGCCACCGGCCATGGACGGGTTACGCCGCAGGACTGCCTCGCCGTTGGCGACGGCGATGGCATCGCCACCGTCGTGGACCCGACCGACAGCCGCTGGCTCTACACCGATCGCGAATACGGCGGCCATAGCCGTATGGATCAGAAGCTCGGCATCCGAACTCCGATTCAGCCACGCCCCTCCGATCCCTCGCAAGCGCCTTACCGCTTTCTGTGGGAGCCGCCGATCGTGATTTCGCCCAACGACCCGCACACCATCTACACCGGCGGCCAGATGCTGCTTAAGTCCACCGACCAGGGCGACCACTGGACGGCGATCAGCCCCGACCTCAGCACTCATCCCAGCGACAAGATCCTACCGGAGTCCGAAGGCGGACTGCCGGGCGGCATTCCCTGGTTCGCCATCTCCTCCATCTCGGAGTCGCCGCTCACCACCGGCGAAATTTGGACCGGCACCAGCGACGGCAAGGTATGGATCACGCGCGACGCCGGCGCGCACTGGACCGACCTCACCGCCAGCGCGGCGGCCGCCGGCGGACGCGCCGATGCCTACGTTAGCCGCGTGCGCGCCTCTGCCCACGTTCCCGGCCGCGCCTACCTCACCAAAAGCGGCTACCGCTTCGACGACTTCGCCGCCTATGTCTACCGCACCGACGACCACGGCGCAACCTGGAAGCCCATCTCCGCCGGACTGCCCGCCGCGCCGGTGAACGTGATCACCGAAGATCCCGTCAACCCCAATCTGCTCTTCCTCGGCAGCGACGATGGCGTGTATATTTCCTTTGATCTCGGCGCGCACTGGGCGCGCATGAACAACAACATCCCCCGCGTTGGGGTTCACGACATCGTGATTCAGCCCCGCCAAAAAGATCTCGTGGTCGGCAGTTACGGCCGCGGCGCCTGGATCACCAACATTGCGCCGCTCGAACAGCTTACCGCCGCGGTTCTCGCCGATGACGTGCATCTGTTTTCCATCGCTGACACCGTACAACGCGTGACCTGGCAATTCGGCGCCAACGATTACCTCTTCGGTCAGCAGAATCTCCGAACGCCCAACCCGCCCGACGGCATAGTGATCTGGTATTACATAAAACAAAACGCGGCCGCCCCACCCGCCATTACCGTCACCGACTCCTCGGGCCAGCCAGTAGCTAAGTTGACCGGCTCAGGAGATGCCGGCCTGCATTTCGTCGTATGGAACACCCGCCGCCCGGGTCCTGGCGGCGGACGCGGCGGACGCGGCGCCCGCGGCCCCACGCCGGTCCAACCCGGAGAGACAGTGGTAAACCAACTCGAACCGCTGGGCACTTACACCGTCACGCTCGGAGTCGGCGCCGTCCAAAAGACCGCCAGCGCCCGCATCACCGCCACCCAGAGTTGGTCGCTCGAAACCTCGCCTGAGGTCATCCGCCAAATGGACCGCAAGTAAGCGCTCCGGCTTCCGTGTTCGCCAGATTTTCCGGCAACTCGACTTGGCGTGATCGGCGTCGCAAGGAACGAAGATATCAGTGCCGCCGACCTTGCCCACAGTGGAGCAAATCGTTGCCCGCTTTGAATCGGCAACTCGAATTAAGATTTTGCCGGCGATACGCGTGACGCTTGAGGGTTCGCTGGCTCACTAGGCTCACGCCGCACATTGTTTTCAAACGTCGTTGCGATCTCCGGCACCGCGACTGGCATTGCTGCTACACTCCAGCCATGATTACCTTTCTCTGCGGGCTGATCGCCTTGATTCTCGCCCTCATGCACGGCAGCGGCCGCGGCGGCCGCGCGCCGCTCTGGGTAGCGGTCGCCCTGCTCGGCATCGGCATGATGGTGCCTTGGCTGGTCACGATGTCGTTCCGCTGAGCCGCGCAGCTCGCGGGCGTGGCGGAGAGCTGCCCCCGTGGTGGTGGCGAGCAAGCCGACGGCGCCAATACCGGCGCCGAGATTGAACCAGCCCGGCGGATGCACCAGCGCGGCAACGTTGCCCGCGATCAATAAAAGTCGCAGTTCGGTCGGGCCGACGCCCCAATGGGCCATTTCAAAGCGCTGCAGCGTGGCGACGGCCAGGAAACCTTCCGCCGCCGTGACCAGGAACGCGATCAGCAGCGCCAGCGCGAGTCGCCAATCGAGCAGGCCCGATCCGGCCATGCCCGCCAGCAGCGCGACCGATCCGTAAATATCGCAGACGTGGTCAACGTAGTAGCCATACTGCGGCCGTTCAATGCGGCGCACCCGCGCCAGCGTGCCGTCCAGACTGTCACCCCACCAGTTGACGACGATCGCGGCATTGACGCCGAGCAGCCACAGCGGCTGCCACCGCGAAAATAAATAGCACAATCCGGCCACGAACTGAGCCGCCAGGCCGGTTGAGGTGAGCAAGTCGGGCGTGACCCAGGTGGGCAGTCTGACCGCCATCCTGAGAAGAATTTGCTTTTCCCAGCGCTGGGTAATTCCAGTTTGTATGCGGATGTGGTTCATAGCGATCCTCCTGCGTGTGAGGACGCCCGGCCGCCACGCCGCGGTGCTCAGCCCCCGCGCATCAGCGGGTAATCGCAGCCTCATCCGGAGGTAAACTGCTAGTGCGCCGCGACTTCGCCATGATCCACCGCTTCGCCGAATTTGAACTCGATCTCGAAGCGCGGGAGTTGCGCCGCGACCAGGTGCGCGTTCCGCTACAGTCGCAGCCGCTGCAAGTGCTCGAGGTATTGCTCGCCCAAGCCGGGAAAATCGTCAGCCGCGACGAACTGCGCAGCCGCATCTGGCCGGACGGAACGTTCGTTGACTTCGACCATGGCCTGAACACCGCCATGAACAAACTACGCGCCGCCCTGGGTGACCGGGCGCTCGAGCCCCGCTTCATCGAGACCGTGGCCAAGCGCGGCTATAGGTTCAACGCCGCGGAACTTGAGGTCGCGCCGCCGCCACCAACGCCAAGGCGCGCCGCCTTGACCTCCTCGGCCGAAGTGGCGCCAGCTCCGCCCCGCCTGGTGCGCACGCTCTTCGTTCTGGCGCAGGCACTGTACCTGGCCTTTTATGTGAGCATGATGCTGCACGTCACCGGCACCGAACGATCGTTGCAACTTTGGGGCGCGCCCCGCGAAGGCTTGGTCGCTGTGGCGCTGACGACGGCTGCCATTGGAATCGTCGTTCGCTTGTACTTAACCGCCGCGGCGATCTTTCGATCGCGAAACATGCAGCCGCGCTTCCTGCGGATTTTCCCGATGATTCTGGTTTTGGATGAGTTGTGGGCTGCGTCTCCCTTGTTGCTTGCGCCCGCGATCGGCCCTGGCGCGGCGCTGGCGGCAGTTGCGGCCTTGGTGTTTCTACCCTTCGCCCAACGCACGCTGGTGCTGATGGGTGCTCTGGGCTAGCGTTTTAGGCCGGACCAGAATATCTGGTTGCACTGGGCGCTACTCGGGTACCCAGGCGCCTAACATCCATACACCGAAATTAGTCAGTACAAAAAACAGCCGTGCGCCGGCCAAGGTCGTTCCCCCCAGGCGGGAGACGGTGTTTCGTCGCCGCAGCCAAAACCCGAGGCGCGTCATGAGCGCGATGCTTCCATAGACAAACGCCGAAATGGGATAAAACCCAAGCACCAGGCCGCTCACCAGTAATCCGCAAAGCGGCACCAGAAAGGCGGTGCGCTTGCCCACGAAACTCGCTCCGCTGAACAGCGCCAGCGCCGCCAGCGGGCCTTATCCATACTTAGCTCCTAAAGCCCTTTTCATTGCAGCGCGGGGATCGCGTTCCTGTAGTCAACTACATCATTTGCGGACCATTATTTCGAAACGTGGTGCAGCAGGGGCGCGTCTGGCTTTGCATGAACTCTTCTGTGGGGAAGTTTGTTGTGTGGGCAGGCTCGTGCTTGATGGCGGCAACCCTGTTTCTAGGGGGCGCGGTGGCGCAGTCCGTGGGGGCTGGCACAATTCAGGGCTCCGTGGTCGATCCCTCGGGAGCGGCAATTCCTAAAGCCACAATCCTCCTCAGCAATCCTCTGCGCCAATTCGAACGGGCGGTGATCGCCGACGCGCACGGCAATTTCGATATTGAGAATGTTCCGCTGGATTCCTACCAGTTGATTGTGCGAGCGCCGAAGTTCACGACCAGTATCCAGGAAGTCAATGTGGCGGGTACGGTTCCGCTCCGGATTCAAACCAAACTGGCACTCGCGGGCACCAACCAAACCGTCAGCGTAGAGGCGGCTGGCGCCATCGTGCAAACTGTTTCGCCGTCGGCGCACACCAATGTGGATGAAGCCATGATTTCGGCCATGCCGCAGCGCTCGCCGGGATCAGGTCTCTCGGACCTCATCACCGATACCTCTCCCAGCGTTGCGGCTGACTCGAACGGATTTTTTCACCCTTTGGGCGATCATGCCCAGCAAACGTTTGTGGTTGACGGGCAGCCCGACAGCGATCAGCAAAGCAAGCTCTTTTCGACATCCATTCCGGCCAACGCCATTCAATCGCTCGATTTGATCACCGCTGCGCCCAGTGCGGAGTACGGTGACAAGACGAGCATGGTGGTCGATGCGACGACGCGCTCGGGGCTGGGTTCCGCGCGTCCGCACGGCGATCTGGAAACCTACTACGGCGCCTTCGGCACGGCGGGCGAGAACGGCACGCTGAGTTTCGGGAGCGCCAAGTTCGGGAATTTCACCGCGGTTGATTCCGAGCGCTCCGGCAGATTTCTGGACACTCCCGAACTCTTCCCGCTGCATGACGTGGGAACCAACATAGTGGTGTTCAATCGATTTGACTACCAGCCGAACAACGCCAACACGTTTCACCTCGACGTCTTTGGCGCCCGCAACAATTTCGCAATTCCGAATACGTTCGACCAGCAGGCGACCTCGCAAGATCAGCGCCAGCGCGTGCTCAGCTTCAATATCTCTCCATCGTGGCAGCACATATTCGGTCCCCACGCCGTGCTTACCGCCAACCCGTGGGTACGCCGCGATCAGGTTGATTACACCCCCAGCTCCAATCAATTCGCCGACCAGCCGGCCACGATGGGCCAGAGCCGTTTTTTGACCAATTGGGGAGGTAAATTAAATCTTGCCTTTAACGGCGGCGGGCAAAATCTGACTGCGGGGACCCAGATCATGCAAACCCGGCTGGAGGAACAATTTCAATTGGGCCTCACCGATCCGCTCTTTAACGCGGTCTGCGTTGACGGCAACGGCAATCCGATTGTTGCGCCCGGAGTCAATGATCCCAACAATTGCGGCGCAGCGGGAGCTCGCGACGCCGCCAATCCCGCCTTTCGGCCTGGGCTACTGCCCTTTGACCTGACCCGTTCCGGCACCTTGTTCCAATTCCACGGCAGCAAGAATATTGACGAATATGCGGTCTATGGGCAGGACGCGGTACAGCTCGGAGATTTCACTTTCGCTGCAGGGGCCCGCGAGGACCGCTATGTGGGCCTGGTGACCTACTCTGGATTCCAGCCCCGCATCGGCGGCTCGTACCGCATCCGCAAGACCGCCTCGGTGTTTCGCGCGTCCGTTTCGCGCAGCTATGAATCGCCGTACAACGAAAACCTGATCCTATCGAGCGCCACCGGCGCGGGCGGACTGGCCACCAACGTCTTCGGCGCCTTCGGGGGCGTGCCACTGCGGCCCGGTAAGCGCAATGATTTCGACGCCGGTCTGCAGCAGGGCCTGGGCAAGTACATGCAATTGGATGGCGATTATTTTTGGAAGTACACCGACAACGCCTTCGACTTCGACACACTGTTCAATACGCCGATCACGTTTCCCATCACCTGGCGCAAATCGAAAATCGACGGCTTGGGGGTGCGCTTGTCCTCGGTTCCGATCCACGGTTTCACGCTGGCCACCACGCTGGGCCACTCGCGTTCCCGGTTTTTCGGCCCTGAGGTGGGCGGAGTAGTCTTCAATTCGCCGCTGAGTAAAAATGTTTTCCGCATTGACCATGACCAGGTATTCCAGCAAGATACGACCCTGGAATACCGCCATTCAAAATACTGGACAGCTTTCTCCTGGCGATTCGACAGCGGCTTGGTCGCGGGGGCGGTCCCGGACCTGGCCAGCGTGTTGGCCCTCGACGGCGACCAGCAGGCACAAATCGGATTTTTCTGCGGCACGCAGTTCGCAACCGTCGCCAATCCCATCACCAGTTGCAATCTGCCGTATGGGCAGTATGGCGCGACCAGGGTTAGGATTCCCGCGCCGGGCACCGAAAACGACGACACCAATCCCCCGCGAATCGCCCCACGCAATTTGTTCGACCTGACCCTGGGTGATGACAATCTTCACCAAACGGAGTGGGGCAGGATCACCGCCAAGTTGGCGATGACCAACCTGACGAATCGGACGGCACTCTACAATTTTCTCTCAACCTTTAGCGGTACCCATTTTGTGGAACCGCGCTCGGTCACCCTTACAGTGGGTCTGAGCTTTTGAGGTGGCGCCTTTGACGCGTGGGCAATTGGCGAGCGCAACCGGCATCAATGCCGAGACAATCCGCTTTTACGAGAAGAACGGCCTGGTAACGGCGCCTCCGCGCAGTAAGGCCGGTCGAAGACTCTATCCGGAATCGGCAATCGGCCAGCTAAATCTGGTCAAGCGTCTGCGCCGACTCGGCTTCTCGCTGGCCGACATTCGCGTGTTGCTGGGTGCTGGAAGCGACGCGCCCAGTCAGACCGAACTGCTCGAGCGACTGGCCGATTTAGACGAGCGAAAATCGGCCTTGCGGAAGCTGGTGCAGCGGCGTCAGTAACTGTGCGGGCCCACCCGCACTTTACCCTGGAAGGCCCTTCGCTCCTCCGTAGCCGAAGGCGATGGCAGCGACGCCGCATCGCGGAGTCGCGGCGAGTTGGAGCGAAGAGAGGCGATCCTATGGAAAACGGCCCTGCGCGAGCTGTTCCAGCGTCCGTAAACTCCTCCGCCGCAATTGCAGGATCTGCTGGCTGGCGCGTAGCCGCGAAACGACTTAGTAGCTGTGCCGCCCCAGCCGCACCTTGCCTCGGAACGCCCGGTGCACGTAATAGCTGTACGCCGCAACGGCTACCAGCGCGGAGACATTCGCCAGCCATGCGACCAGCAGTCCATGCGTCCCCGAGGCTGAGTTGGCAATGGTGAGGCTGTACGCGGCGCTCACCGTTGAGGGCAGCAGCACTGGATAGAGCGTCATCGCGGCGGCGCCGAGCAGCCCGAGAATCACCAGCGTCGAGCCCGCGAAGCTTCGCCTCTCACTCGCTCGCCAGCTCGCCGCGAAACCCGCCAGTGCCAGCAGCGGGAAAATCCATGCCGCCGGATGCGCTCTAAAATTCGCGCTCACGTTGGCGCGCAGGTTCAGCGTGGCCGCCGTCGCGACAATGGCGAGCGTTGCCGCTGCCCACCAGAACCCGCTCGACCAGCGCCGCGCGCGCTCGGCGTGCTCGCCATCCGACTTGATGCGGATCAGATGGAGACCGTGCCAAGCCAGAATCACCAGGCTCAGCAGCCCGGTCAGCATCGCGTACGGATTAAGCATGATGGTGAAGCTGCCCAGAAAAAATCCGTCGCTCTCGAGAGGCACGCCGCGCACCACATTGCCGAGCGCGACCCCGAGCAGCAATGCGAGCAGCAGGCTCGCCAGGCAAAACACCGCGTCCCAGAACGCGCTCCACATCCCATGCGCGATTTGCCCGCGGAACTCAATCGCGATGCCGCGCAAGACTAACAGCCACAGCACCACCATCAGGGCCAGGTCAAAACCGCTGAAGGCGGCGGCGTACAGGCGCGGAAACGCCACCACCATCATGCCCCCGGCGGCGATCAGCCAGACTTCGTTGCCGTTCCACACCGGGCCAATCGCATTCAACTGCACCCGACGTTCGCGGTCGCTGCGCCCAATCCACAGGTGCAGGCTGCCTACTCCCAAGTCGTAGCCGTCGAGCGCGGCATAAACGGCCAACATCCCTGCCATGGTCCAGAACCAAACCGTGCTCATGCCGCGCCTCCTTCCGGCCCGCGGGCGATGATACGGCCCACCAGCAGCAAATAAATCAGCGCGACCAGCAGGTACAGGCCGGCAAAACCAAGCAGTGTGAACATCGTCTCCCCCGCCGAAACGTTCGGCGAGGCTCCGGCCGAGGTGCGCAGCAGGCCGTAAATTAACCACGGTTGCCGCCCCACCTCGGCCACCGTCCAACCCGCTTCATTGGCGATCAACGGAAAGGGAACCGCGAGCATCAGCATCCACAAAAACCAGCGTTGGTCAAAAAGACGGCGCTGCCAATAAAGAACCGCCCCCAGCAGCATGAGCGCGATGAAGATGGTCCCCAGGCCGACCATGATGTGGTATGCGTAGTAGGTCACTTCCACTGGCGGCCAGTTCTCGCGCGGAACCTCATTGAGTCCGGTCACTTTGGCGCCGAAACTTCCGTAGGCGAGAAAGCTCAACGCCTTGGGTACGACCACCGGATCGAGCAACTCGCCGCGCTCCGTGTCGGGCATGCCCAAAATCGCCAGCGGTGCGTTGCTCTGGCTGCTAAAAAGTCCCTCCATCGCGGCCAGTTTGACCGGCTGTGCGCGCGTGACGTTGCGACCAACGCCGTCACCAGTAGGGAACAACTGCAGCAGCGAAAACGCCAGACCGCTGAGCACGCCCAACCTCACCGCCTGGCGCGCGAAATCGCGGTGGCGGTCCAGCAGCAGGTAAAACGCGCCCAGCCCGGCCACGATGAAAGCGCCCGCGACCAGCGCCCCGCAGATGACGTGCGCATACTGCCAGCCAACGTATGAGTTCAAGAGCACGGCCCAAAACGACGTGAGTTGCAGCCGCGCATCCGGCCCGAGTTGGTAGCCCACCGGATGCTGCATCCACGCATTGACCGCGGTGATGAAGTACCCCGACAGCAGCGAGCCAACGGAAACCGCCACGCCACTCAGCCAGTGCACCCACCGCGGCACGCGCCCCTCCCCGAAAAGGAACAGGCCGAGAAAGCCCGATTCCAGAAAAAACGCGAACGTGCCTTCCATGGGTAGCGTCAGTCCGAAAACCCCGCCTGCGTAGCTCGAGTACTGGGCCCAGTTGGTGCCGAACTGAAATTCCATCGGTATGCCGGTGACCACGCCGACCGCGAAGTTCACAGCAAAAATCTTGGTCCAGAAGCGCGCCGCCGCGCCGTACCGCTCCTGCCCGGTGCAAAACTCCATCGTCGCGAAATAGGCGATGAAGACCCCCAGCCCCATCGTGATGATGGGGAACAGGTAATGGAACATGATCGTAAAGGCGAACTGAATACGATCAGCGAATATCACGTTCGGCGACATGGCGCTTCCTCCCACGTCCGCGATTGTAACCGCGCGGACCGGAATCGCATGTGACCTAGATCACGCCTATATGGCTTTTGCCGGCCGAACGTCGCCCGGGTTTGCGGCGAATCGCTATAGACAGCGGGATAGAACGGAATGGCCGTGACGACCACCAGAGTGATCCGGGCGATTTCTTTTCGTTATTGGATCTCCGCAATCGGTTCGCCCGGTAGAACGATCGAGCGAACACCGTCCAGGAATGCGCGCCACAGGCTGCGCTGCGCCGCCAGCGCCTTGCGACCGGCCGGGGTCAGTTTATAAAACCGCCGCCGCCGCTCGCCCGCCTTCTCTACCCAGCGGCCCGCGATCAGCCCGCGCTTTTCCAGCTTGTACAAGAGAGGATACAGCGAGGCCACGTGCACTTCGACCGCGCCCTTCGATTCTCGCTCGATCAGCTTGGCCAGCTCGTAGCCATGGCGCGCCCGCGCGTCGAGGAGCGAGAGCACCAACACCTCGGCCGTGCCTTTGGTATCCATAGGTGGATCATAAACATATTGTTCAGCCACGGTCAAGGCCGCCCGCCGTGCGCCTAGAATGAAGTTGAGGGGCGAATGGTATGGAAATCAAGAGAGTTGGTTCACAACCGTCCAATCCTGGGCCGGCGGAGTGGTTCACCGGCACCGTGCGAATCGACCCACTGTTCCAGGCACCCGCGCCGGCGCTGGTGCAGGGCGCCAGTGTCACCTTCGAGCCCGGCGCACGCACCGCGTGGCACACCCATCCGCTCGGACAGACCCTGATCGTCACTGCCGGCTGCGGCTGGGCGCAACACCATGGCGGCCCGGTAGAGGAGATCCGACCGGGCGATGTAGTCTGGTTCGCGCCCGGCGAGAAGCACTGGCACGGGGCCACCTCGACAATGGCGATGACCCACATTGCCATTCAAGAACAGTCAGGCGGCAGAGTCGTCGACTGGCTGGAAAAAGTCAGCGACGACCAGTACCGTCGCTGACGGGATAAATTACCCGTCCCGGCGGAATATGCAAATGGCTGCCGCCGCGGAGGAACTGCAAACCGTAGAATCCGCCGACCGAAAGGCCGAAAACGCCGGAGTGGCTCACCGCGCGCGCGCGAGAAAGCCTGCGCCTTCGCCCGCCGCCCCGACCGCCAGAGCGTGGACCATTGCGACGATTGGCAGGCGGCGGGGCTGATCCCAACCGCCAGCACAACCGAAAGGAGAACAAGCGGGAGTGTTACGCGCATGAACCCAGCTTGGCGCTGCGCGACCGCTTGCTTCGGGTCATTGTGACAGTTTCGCAACTGCCCCACTCCGCGCGCGTACCTGCGCGACCAGGCCAAGCAACTCTGAATTCCGCGGCCGCGTCCTAGCGGTATGCACCCCCCAGCATCGCCGCAGCCGGCGCCCGCCCTGCAGTTTACTTTCAGTCCTGCGGCCGCGCCGCAATGGGGAGCCCTCGCCGCGGCATGGCAGGAATTGGAGAAGGCTGCCTCTGCCGATCCATGGATGTCGCACGCCTGGTGCGCCGCCTGGTGGCAGTGTCTGGGGCAGGCGCGCAGCCTGCGCCTGCTCTACGCCGCGCGCGGCGAACACTGGGCGGCGTGCCTGCCGCTCCTGGTCGAGAGGCAAGCGGGCTTGCGCTGTCTCAGAGGTTTGGGCGGCGACAGTCAGACGCGTCCGCTGTTGGTGCGCCCCGGTGCTGGCCCAACCGAACTCCCACCCCTCGGCCACGCGCTGGCCGCTGATCGCGATTGGGATCTACTGCGCCTCGATTCCCTGCCTTATGCGCAAGCTGAAGCGCTGGCGCGCAGCTTCCACGATGCCGGTCTGCGCGTCAACATGGGCGCCGTGCTGCGCCAACGCTATCTGCCGTTGTCGGGCGATTGGCCCGAAATCGCCGCCCTCGGCAATCGCGCCACCGTGACCCGCCTGCCGCGCCGAGAACGTGCCCTGCGGGCTCTAGGCACGCTCCATTGCGGCGTCGTCTCGGCGTCGGCCGAGGCGCCGGCGGCGTTCGAGGAATGCCTGAAAGTCGAAGCCTCGGGCTGGAAGGGTCGTCAGGGCACAGCCATACTGTGCTCGCCCGAGCGCACGCGCTTCTACCGCATCCTCGTCCCGCTCCTGGCCGAACAGCGGCGCCTGCATCTGCTGCGCCTCACCTGCGGCGGCACGCTGATTGCGTTTTACCTCACCGTCGCCAATGGGATGTCGCTCGCCGGACTGACATTGGGATTTGACGAGGCCTGGAAAAAACACAGCCCGGGCGCTTTGATCGTCCTCTTTGCCTTGCGCCACGCCCACCAGTTCGGGTTTCGCGAATTCAACTTTCTCGGCGGCGACGACGCCTTCAAAGCCGACTGGACACCGTGTTTCCGCGAGTTAACCAGCCTCCGCGTATTCAACCGCACCCTGCGCGGCCGCGCCGCTTATGCCCTGCGCCGCTTGCGCCAGGCGCGCCGCCTGGCCGCGCACCACGCCCCCGCCGACGCCGCCTGCCCAGCCTAGCGCTCCCCACGCGAACGCAGCCGCCAGTCGTCACTTTTTTTGAATCCCGCCCGTGGGCTGTGAATCATGTTTATCTTGACACGTATATGATGTGCGTGTATTAATGCCACAGACGCTAGCCGTGCGGGTGAGATTTCAACACCTGCCTTTCCAGAAACAGTAACTTTCACAAGGAAAATTATGAAAATTAAAGTGTTGTGGATGACAGCGATTTTTGTTCTGGTCGCCGTACTCGCCGCCTCCGGCCAGTCGAATCCGACCGGCACCCTGAGCGGCATTGTGACCGATCCGTCATCGGCCGCCGTTCCCGGCGCCACCGTCGTGGCCACCGAGACTTCGACCGGGCGTGCCATAACCGTGCAGTCGGACGCCAGCGGACGCTTCCTGATTTCCAACCTCAGTCCGGGCGGCTATGACGTTCTGGTGAGCCATGTCGGCTTTCAGGGCGGAGCCTTCCGGGCAGTGCAAATCGTAGTCGGCCAGACCTATACACTGACCGCCAAGCTGACCGTGGGTCAGCAGGGCCAGACGGTCGAGGTGCAGGCGGGCCAGCAAATTGTCGAGACCCAGCAGACGGCAATTGGCGACCAGGTCACCGGGGCACAGATCACCCAGGTGCCGATCACTTCCCGCAACACCACCGAACTGGCAATTATCGAGCCGGGGGTGCAAACCAGCACGTCGCCTCGCGCCAGCCAATTCAACGGTCTGCCTCCGGGCGCGCTGAACATCACCTTTGACGGAATCAACAGCCAGGACAACCTGCTGAAGAGCACCACCGGCTCCAGCTTTTTCTCGACCGAACAGCCGCGCGTGGACGACGTCCAGGAATTCAACATCACCAGCGCCGCCGGCGATTCCAGCGAAACCGGCGAAGGCGCGGTGCAGATCTCACTGGTCAGCGCCAAGGGCGGCAACGCATTTCATGGCGGTGGCTGGGAGTATCTGCGCAATGACGCGCTGAACGCCAATAACTATTTCAGCAACCTGAATGGCCAGCCCCGCCAGCGCCTGCGCCTGAACGAATTCGGCGGCAAGCTGGGCGGCTATTTGATCAAGAACAAGCTCTTCTTTTTCGGTGACCTTGACTACTTCCAAAATCCCCAGGGGACACTGCGTCAGCGCACCATCCTCACCCCGGCGGCGCAAAGCGGCCTGTTCACTTACACTCCCGGCGCGGCGCAAGCCAACGCACCCAGCGCCTGGGAGGCGTGCAACGGTACCGGCATCAACCAGGGCCAGGCCGCGGGCACCTGCACCGCGAACCTGCTGCAAATGGCGGGCGCCAACGGCGGCTTCACCTCGACTCCCGACACGCTGGTGCAGAGCTTCCTCACCCAGCAGCACGCGGCCCTGACCGCGCCCGGCGTCACTGTCGGC
This sequence comes from Terriglobales bacterium, assembly GCA_025450725.1. Lineage (GTDB taxonomy): Bacteria > Acidobacteriota > Terriglobia > Terriglobales > SCQP01 > SCQP01. Next base: position 4,344 of record JANWLQ010000160.1, on the reverse strand, counting down.
GCCAGCCAAAACCCCAACAATCAATTGTTGCTTTTTAACAGCAACTCGGTGAGCAAACAGTGGTATCCCGACGTGCGTCTGGATTACACCATTAATAAGACCAACTCGCTGGAATTCGATTATCACTACTCGTATTACAATGCGCAACCCGATCTGCTCAACAACGCCGATGCCACCTTCCCGGTGGCGCCGTTCGCGGGCAACGCCGGGGCGCAGCTTTCCGATCGCAGCCTGATGGCGGTCGCGTGGCGATCGCAGATCACGCCGACCATGAACAACGAAATCCGAGTCGGCGGCAACAGCGCTCCGGTATGGTTCGGCCAGGGCGAACTCACAGGATTGTACCCAACCCTATCGAGCAATCTGGGGACCACCGCCTTTCGTCCCATCCTGCCCACCAGCTCATTGTTCTCCAGCCCGTTTCTCAGTTTCAATCCGCAGAGCCGCAATACAGCCCTGGCTCAGCTCACCGATACGCTGAGCTGGCTCAAGGGAAACCATAGCATCACCATGGGCACCAACATCACCGGCATTCGCCTGAAGCAGACACTGAGCGGACAACCGGTGGCGACGGTCGGCTTGGGATTGAGTTCGCTCGACCCCGCCTCGACCGCTTTCAGCAGCGCCAATTTGCCGGGCATCGGTTCGAGTGACCTCGGCCAGGCGCAAACGCTCTATGGAACGTTGGCGGGGCGGATCACGAGCTTCAATCAAACCGTCAATGTCAATCCCGCTACCCGCGCCTACCAACCCGGCTTCAACAACCTGGAGCAAGTCTCGCAGCGTGAAGCCGGCGTGTTCTTCAGCGACAACTGGCGCCTCAGCCCGACCTTGAATTTCAACTATGGCCTACGGTGGGAATGGGAAGGCACGCCGACCGACGACCTGAATGAATTCAGCGTCGCCAACGGTCCGCTCGGCATCGCCGGTCTCTATGGCGTTTCCGGCGTCGGTAATATCTTTAAGCCGGGCACGTTGACCGGCTCAACTACCACCTTCACCAACGACAAGGGTGCATCGTTCTATCCCAGTTACAAGAAAGACTATGCTCCCAGCGTTGGTCTTGCCTGGACGCCCACCTTGGGCGACGGCCTGCTCGGGCGCATGTTCGGCAGCCACGGCGAATCGGTTTTCCGTGGCGGCTACAGCATCGCCTATGACCGTGAGGGGCTGAATTCGTTTACCTCGCAGGTACCGGCCAATCCGGGCTTCCGCAACAATGGTTTCCTGACCGCGGCCTCCGCCAGTGGGGCCGCGGGCTCGGGCCTGTTCCAGGCTGGCAGTTTGCAACTGCAAAATCAAAACCTGGGTACGGTCGGGCAGGAGCAGTCAAAGCCCTTCGGTACGCCCAACTTTTCCATCAACTCCGCTTTTGGCGATCAGGTCAATGCCTACGACCCCGGACTGGCGCAGCCGCTGATCCAATCCTGGTCGTTCGGCATTCAGCGCCAGCTGAATAAGAACACCGCGTTCGAGATTCGCTATGTCGGCAACCACGGCACGCGCGAATGGAACACGCTCAACTTGAACGAACCCAATATCTTCGAGAACGGGTTCCTGCCCGAGTTCCAGGGCGCGGCCAATAACCTGGCCCTCTGCCAGGCCAACCCCACCGCCTGCTCGGCGGCGAGCGGTAAACGCAGTGGCTCCAAGGGCTCCAGCTTTGCCGACTGGGGGTTGACCGGCCAAGTGCCGCTACCGATTATGACCAGCGCTTTCCAAGGCGCAACCAATGGTGGTCTGCCCAACACCAGCGCCACGGCGGTCGGCGTCTCGAACTTCAGCAGCGGCACGTTCATCAATGAACTGGCCACGGGACAGGCCGGTTCGATGGCCAACACCCTGGGCAACACGCTGTCGAACATTCAGAATTTCACCAACGCCGGGTTGGCCCACAACCTGTTCCTGGTGAATCCGGATGCCTTGGGCGGCGCCTTCCTGCTCACCGATCCCAATCAATCCACCTACAACGGACTGCAAATCGAACTGCGGCGCCGCATGTCGAATGGACTGCAGATCACCGGCAACTACACCTACTCGCACACGCTCGGCACCGGCAACGTCTTCACCCTGCGCAATGTGCACGCGGCCAAGGCGCCAGGCGGCAGCGATTTGCGCCACGCCTTTAAGCTGGAGAGCCTCTACGAGTTGCCCTTCGGCGAAGGCCGGCACTGGAAGTCGTCCATGGGCATCGTCAATACCGTGCTCGGCGACTGGGCCTGGGATGGCATTACCCGCTGGCAGTCGGGCGGGTTGATTGCCCTCACCGGCGGCCTCGGTGGCACCGTGAACGCCGCCGACGGCGGTGTACAACTCAACGGCCTGGACGTGACCCAATTGGCCAACCTGCTCGGGGTTTCGGCCCAGAACGGCTCGGTCTTCTTTGGTCCCAATTCGCTGCTGGGCCCCAACCAATCGCGCAGCAATCAAGCCCTGCTGCAATCGTGCGAAACCGCGGGCGCGTTCTGCAGCCATCCCTATGTTTACGGTCCCAACTTCTTCAAGGCCGACTGGGGATTGGTTAAGAACGTTAACCTCACCGAGCGGGTGAAGATGGTGCTGCGCGCCAATGTGCTGGATGCGTTCAACAACATCAACTTCCAGAACCCGAGCGGCAATCTGCAAAACAGCAACCCGGGATTCTTGCGCATCACCACCGCCTACTCCGACTTCAACTCCAGTCAGGATCCGGGCGGACGGGTCATCGAGTTCCAGGCCCGGCTGACGTTCTAATCCTAAAAACGGCCACAACGTTGTGGGGAGCGCCCTCCGCGCTCCCCATTTTTTTTACCGCTGCGCCAGCGCGATGCAGGTGAGCTCGCCGGGCGCGCGATAGCCGCTCAAGGCGAGCGTGAGATCGAAATCGGCTATGAAATTGTCGAGCACCGCGCCCACCCCCGCTTCACCGTCCAGCGCGAGTCCATAGAGATACAGCCGCCCCAGCAGCACCGCCCGGGCGCCCAGCGCAAGCGCCTTGAAAGCGTCCGCGCCCCGCCGAACGCCGCTGTCGAACAGCACCGGTACGCGGTTTTCGACCGCCGCGGCAATGCCCGGCAGCGCGTCCAGCGAGGCAATGGCGCCGTCAACCTGGCGGCCGCCGTGGTTGGAGACAATGATCCCGTCGGCGCCGCACGCGAGCGCCTGCCGCGCGTCGTCGGGATGCTGGATGCCCTTGAGCACGATCGGCAGCTTGGTTTGCGCGCGCAGCCAGGCAAGGTCTTTCCAACTGAGCGCCGGGTTGGAAAACACGCGGCTCCACAGCGCGACGGCGGCCGGGCGATTTTCCTCGGGCGGACAGCCGAGAGCCGAACAGAACACCGGATCGGAGAAAAAATTGGCCAACCCCGCGCCCCGGAGAAACGGCAGATCGCCGCGGTCAAGATCGCGCTCGCGCCAGCCCAGCATGGGCGTATCGAGCGTGACCACCAGCGCGCTGTAGCCGGCGGCCGCTGCCCGTTGCAGCAGGCTAACCGTCAACTCCGGATTCTTCCCCCAGTAAAGCTGGAACCAGCGCGGTCCGCCTACGGCGGCGATCTCTTCAATCGAACGCGAGGAAACGGTGCTGAGCACGAAGGGCGCGCCCCGTGCCGCGGCCGCGCGAGACGCCGGCAGGTCGCCCTCGGCGTGCACCAGCTCCTGCACGCCCACCGGGGCGAGCAGCACCGGCGCCGGCAGGGTCGCCCCGAACAGTTCAACCCGCAGGTCGCGCTGTGACACGTCGCGCAGCATGCGCGGCACGATCCGCCAATGGTCGAACACACCGCGATTCGCCCGTAGCGTCGCCTCGCCTCCCGCCGCGCCGAAGACATAGGCGCGGGCGGCGGGCGTCATGGCCCGCCCGGCGAGCCGTTCCAGCCGCCGCGCCGATACCGGAACCGCGCCCGGGCCTCCGCGCGAATAGATTTCGACTTGCCGCGCACTGCCGAATTGTGATGTCATGCCGGTGTCGACTCCAGTGCCTGCTGCAATCCCCGGCCCCAACCGGCTACATCGGCGGCGATTTGGCGATAGTCCCAAACGAAGGCCCCGCGCGCGACGCCATGCAGCGAGCGCAGCGCCGCTTCGCACGTGGCGCGGGGCTGATGCCAGCGCGGCTCAAAGCCGGGAAACAGTTTTTCGCCGGGATGGCCAAAGCCCATCGCCGCTAACGGCTGTAGCAGTTGCCGCTGGTAGAAGTCGCCAATCGAGCTCGGTTGCACATCCCCCGCCTCGTACATTTGCACGTTCAGCCAATCAATACTTGGCGCGGCTTTGAGCAGCGGCCCTTGGACGCCGCGGAGCTTGCCATCGCGCACATACAGCTCGGCCGCCACGCTGGCGATGGGCGCGTGGGTGACAAGATGG
>JANWLQ010000159.1 GCA_025450725.1 Terriglobales bacterium | reverse complement strand
GAGGGCCGGCGTTTCCCCAACTCCGCCGTCTACAGCCGTTCGGTGCCCAGCCTTCTGCTGCGCGCCGGCGTGGTGCAGGCCAAGGACGTGAATGGCAACGTGCAAGCCTACAATCTCAGCGGCAATCCGGCTCTGATCGTGGGCGGAGTGCAATATCCGACCGCGGTTTGTCCGGCCGGTTCGTGCGATCCCCGCAATTTGGGCATGTCGCCGACGGTGAATACGCTGTGGAGCACGTTCGAGCCGTTGCCCAACACCGCTGGTGGCAGCAACCTGAACATCGGCACTTATACCTCGAGCTTAAACGAGCCGTTGAAGTCGAATTTTTTCGTGGCCCGTATGGATCACGATTTCGGCGCGAAAAACCATTTCAACGCTACCTATCATTTTTTCAGCTATAACCCGACCTCCACCGCGCAGGTGGACATCGGCGGCGCGCTCCCGGGGGACAAATTCGGGGTTCCGCAAGCGATTCAGAGCCGCCCACAATTGCCCTCCATGTCCACGGCTCAGTTGACCACCAGCCTCAGCGCCAACGTGACCAACAACTTCAACTATTCCTACTTGCGAAACTATTGGGAATGGTTGGGCTCGAACACCAATCCGCAGCCGATACCCGGCTTGGGCGGTTCGCTGGAAATCGGCGGCGAGAGCTCGAACGCACTCATTCCTTACAACGTCAACACCCAAAGCGTTCGCACCCGCTTCTGGGACGGCATCGGCCACACCTTTGCGGACGACTTATCTATCATCCATGGCAATCATCTTTTTGCTGTGGGCGGAAAGTACACGCATCAGTGGGACTATCACCAACGCAACGACAACGGCGGCGGCATCATGGCGGCCAACGTGTATCAAATTTCCAGCGGGACTTTTTCCTCGAACTACATCCCGGCCAACGTGGCCAGTTCGCAAAAGTCCACCTACCGCACCGCCTACAACGAGGTTCTGGGAATCGTAACCCAGGCGCAAACGCTCTACACGCGGGTCGGACCCCAGTTGAGCTTGCAGCCACTGGGAACGCCGATGAACGACCAGAGCAACATCCCGCTCTACAACGTTTATTTCAGCGATTCCTGGCATCTTAGGCCAACCCTGACCATCACCTACGGCACCGGCTACACGGTGGAAATGCCGCCGAACGAAAAGAACGGCAAGCAAGTGGAAGTGGTGGACGGAGCGGGCAACCTGATCAATACCAGTGATTACTTGGCGCAAACCCAAAAGGCCGCGCTAGGCGGACAAGCATTCAACCCGACGATAGGATTCGCCACAGTCGCCAATATTGGCCACGGCCTCAAATATCCTTACAAGCCGTTTTACGGCGGCCTCAGCCCGCGCGTTTCGCTGGCTTGGAACCCGAACGTAAATGGTGGGTTGTTGGGCGACTTGTTCGGCGGAAACAAGAGCGTGATTCGCGGCGGATGGGCGCGCATTTACGGACGCCTGAACGGCGTGGACCTGGTGCTCGTACCGCTACTCGGAACCGGACTGGGGCAACCGATCGCCTGCGCCATGCCGCTGACGAATAATACCTGCCCCGGCGCCAGCGCGGAAAATCCGGCCTCGACCTTCCGTGTCGGCCCGACCGCGGGTGGTTGGGATGGCCTGGTCGCGCCGCTGGGGCCGCCGCCCAGCCCTACCCTGCCGCAGCCCTATTTCCCGGGCAGCATTCAGAACGGAGTACTCAACCCATCCGGCGGATCGGGTGAGGCGCTCGACCCCAACTTCCGCCCCAACCGTTCGGATGAATTTGATTTGACCTTCCAACGCCAGATCAACTCCAACTTCTCGACGGAAATCGGCTACACCGGACGCATCATCCGCAACGAGTACCAAGCCCACAATCTGGACGTGGTGCCGTACATGATGACCGCCGGCGGCCAACAGTTCAAGAACGCCTTCGCGAATATGTGGCAGGAAATTGCCGCCGGCGCGCCGATCCAGGCTCAACCCTTCTTCGAGAATGCGCTGAATTCGACTTCGGCCTTCTGCAAGAAGGCGAGCAGTTGTACGGCTGCGGTGGCTGCGACCTACGGCCCCAATGGCAGTGACTTCGTGGATCCGAACACTGGTAACGACGTCTACAGCTTGTGGCAGGCGTTGAACGCGCAACCGTCGTGGACGTTGGGGCGCACCTTCCCCAGCGCCGGCATCACGTGCGGCACGCCCAATTCGAATGGCTGCCCGGCCAACGGCATCGTGAGTTCGAGCGGCCAGGTTTCGGCGATCTTCATGAACGATTCGCTGGGCTACGGCAATTACAACTCGCTGTTCTGGTCGCTGAACATGCGCAACTACCATGGCGTCACGGCGGGTTCCAACTTCACCTGGAGCCGCGCCATGGGCACGGGCCAGGTGACGCAGTCCACCAGCGGCTATAGCGTCGTGGATCCGTTCAATATGCACGCCATGTACGGCCCGCAGTTCAACGATGTGCCGTTGAATTACAATCTCTACGTCCTCTTCGAGCCGGGCAGCCGGACTCAACGCGGGTTCACTGGCCACCTGCTTCACGGCTGGTCGTTTGCGCCCGTTCTGACTTGGAGCCGGGGATGGAGCGATATTAACAATAATGTGAGCAACGGCGATTGCTCCGCCTTCGGTGAGGGTGATTGCAATTTCCAAAGTTCGCAGGAGCTGGCGGTCAAGGTCGGACCCTACACCGGTGGCACCGGAATTGTACACGGTGTCAACGAGCCTTCGCTCGCGGGTTCGTCATCGAACGTGGTCTACAGCACCCCGGGATGCACGGTCACGACGCCGGGATGTCTCAAACAGAACGGCACGGGAATCAATCGTTTCGGCAACAACGCGGCGGCGGTACTGGCCAATTACCGGCCACTGGTTCTAGGCTTGGATAGCACCGCCAACTCCGGCGGTTTGATCCCGGCCACGAGTCAGACCTTGGTGAACTTTGCGATCACCAAGAACCTTGCCTTGTCGGAACGCTTCTCCTCCGAGTTGAACGTTCAAGCAACCAACGTGTTCAACCACTTTTCCGCCGCTGAAGCGGGTTACGGAATTGATAACCCCGCCAGCTTTGGCCAAATTACCGGTAACTCGCTGGCGCCGCGCAACGTCGAAGTTGGTGTGGCGGTGCGCTGGTAGAACCATTTCCAACCCTTTAACCCTCAAGGCCCGCGTCGCCCCAGTGGCGCTGCGGGCCTTGATTTTTTTACGCCGATTAGGAACCATGCGCGGCAAAATCACCGTGCCCGAGGATTTCGACACGCTGATGCAAAAGGAGATCGAAGACTTGTTTTACGGTGAACGAGAAAAGTGAACTTGCTGCTCGACACCCACGTTCTGCTCTGGGGCCTGGCGGCGCCTGAGCGGCTCGCCCCAGCCGCGCGCCAACGCATGGAAGACACCAGGAGTGTCTTGCACTTCAGCGTCGCCAGCATTTGGGAAATCGCCCTCAAGCAAAATCAACGCGCCATTGGAGATGCGCGCCAGATCCGTAAAGAGCTCCTGCGGCAGGGCTACCGAGAACTGCCGATTACCAGCGACCACGTCCTCTTGACTCCAACGCTGCCCCAGATCCACAAAGACCCAATCGACCGAATTCTGCTGGCGCAGGCAAAATTCGAGGGATTTACATTGTTGACCGCCGACGCCGTCTTGGCGCAGTACCCTGGGCCGGTGGAGCGGGTATAAAAGTGGCGGGGACGACGGGGCTCGAACCCGCGACCTCCGACGTGACAGGCCGGCGTTCTAACCAACTGAACTACGTCCCCGCTTCTGCGGTCCGACCGATTCAACGTGCGAGCCGGTGGTGGGCGATCACGGGCTCGAACCGTGGACCTTCTGCTTGTAAGGCAGACGCTCTAACCAACTGAGCTAATCGCCCGTGGTCAGACATTCATTGTACATCGAATCCGTCGTAGCGCCTCCTCCAACTCACTGGACGCGCCGGCGAAGGAGAAGCGCAGGTAATCGACGCCCGAGGCGCCGAATGCGAGCCCGTGAATGGCGGCCACGCCCGCGGCTTCGAGCAACTTGCGCTGCACGGCTTCAGCGTTGGCTACCCGCGCCCAGGCATAAAACGCGCCCTCGGGCAGGCGGCAACGGATACCGGGAATTTCATCGAGACCCACGGCGAACACGTCGCGCCGGCGGCGGTACTCGGCCACCATCGTCTCCACCGCCCGCGGCTGCGCGATGGCTTCGATCGCCGCCACTTGCACGAATTCCGAGGCGCAGGTGAAGGTGTTCATTACCAGCTTATCAAGCGCCTCAATCACCGCAAGCGGCGCCACAGCGTAGCCCAGGCGCCAGCCCGTCATCGCGAAACTCTTCGAGAAGCCGTCAATAATGATCGTCCGCTCCGCCATGCCGTCGAGCGTGGCGATGGAAGTGAAAGTCTTTTCGTAGACAATGCGCGCGTAGATCTCGTCGGAGATCACCCACCAGTCGCGCTCCCGCGCCAGCCTGGCCAATCCAGCGAGCGTCTGGGGCGAGTACACCGTGCCGGTGGGGTTATTCGGCGAGCAGAGTATCAGCACCTTGGTGCGCGGCGTGGCAAGACGCACAATCTCATCGAGGTCAGGCTGAAAATCGTTGGCCTCGAGCAAACGATGCGCCACCGGTCGGGCGCCGAAGCAGCGCGCGACCGAAGGATAAATCGGAAAACCGGGCTCGGGATAGAGCACCTCGTCGCCGGGTTCGATCAGCGCCATCATCGCGAGAAACAGCGCCAGTTTGCAGCCCGAAGCCACCAAAACGTTTTCGGCCCCACAGGTTAGCGCGCGGGTTTGGATCAGGTAGCCGGCAATCGCCGTTCGCAATTCCGGCAAGCCCCGCGAAGCGCAGTAGCGGTCGCGGCCGTGGGCAATCGCCGTCCGTCCGGCTTCCAGCACCTGCGGCGCGGGGTGAAAGTCGGGCTCGCCCAACTCGAGATGTATGACCGACCTGCCAGCGCGTTCGAGCTCCTTGGCGCGCGCATACACTTCCAGCGCGCCCTCGCCCGTCAGCAGCCCAATACGCTGTGCCACACGCATGGTGTTGCGTTAACCGCCAAGGGCCTGTTGCAGGTCGGCGATGATGTCGCCCGCCGCCTCGATGCCGACGCTGAGCCGCAGCAGGTTGTCGCGAATGCCAATTCGCTCGCGCTGCTTCGGCGCCAAATCGCGGTGGGAGGCAATGAGCGGGTACATCACCAGCGTTTGTACATCACCCAGGCTGGTGCAGGGCAGGCAAAGCCGGAGCCGGTCAATCACCTTGAACATGGCCGCCTTATCGGCGCCCTTGACCTCGAAGCTCACCATGGCGCCAAACTTGCCACCAAACTGCCGCCGGGCAATTTCGTGATCCGGATGGTCGGCGAACCCCGGATAGTAAACCCGCTCGACGGCGGGGTGGCTGCGCAGAAACTCAGCGACCTGCGCGGCATTGGCGCACTGGCGCTCGACCCGCAATGGCAGGGTCTTCAATCCCCGCAGGATGAGATACGCCTCGAACGGCCCGAGAATACCGCCCACCAGCTTGCGAAACGGCTCGACCGCCGCCAATTCGACCTCCTTAGCCGCCACGATGCCGCCGGTCACGTCGCCGTGGCCGGACAAGTACTTGGTGGCGCTGTGGACGGAGTAATCGGCGCCCCAGGCCAGCGCGCGCAGCAACACGGGGCTGGTGAACGTCGCATCCACCAGCAGCTTGGCCCCCGCGGCGTGCGTTTTCTCGGCAATGCGGGCGACGTCAACGACGCGCAGTAAGGGGTTGGAGAGCGACTCCATAATGACCAGGCGCGCGCCGGGGCCGGTGAGGGCGCGATCCAGAGCCTCGGGTTGGGTGAGATCGGCGAAGCGCAGTTCAATTTGCAGCGGCGCCAGTACGTTCATCAGCAGACCAATGGTTCCGCCGTAGATCTCCTGCGCGCACACGATGGCGTCGCCGGGGACCACTCCCGAGGCCAGAATGGCGGCATGCAGGGCGGCCATCCCGGAGCCGAACCCCAATGCGCCGATGCCGGTCATACCGTCGTCGCTTTCCAGCGCGGCCACGGCGCATTCCAGCGCGACCCCGGTGGGGTTGCGATAGCGGGCATACATGTAGCCCTCGGCGCCGCCGGCCACCGCGTCCAACTGTTCGGCGCGTTCGTAGTAAAAGGTGGCGCTGAGGTCAATCGGCGTGCTCACTGACCGCGGGTTGACGCCCGCCTCCGGCGTGCCCTGATGAACGGCGCGGGTTGCCATCTCCATAGGCCTTTCAGACTAACATGCCAGCCACGCTCCTGATAGCATTCCTATATGGCGGATGTGCTTGATCTACGCCAGTACCGGGCCTCTCAGCTGGATCCGCTGCTCACCGCGGAAGCGGCGGAGTGGGACCGGCGCCTGGACTGGGACTACACCGCATCGGCGACCTTAATTCGGCAGTACATCGAGGCCCGCATTTTGCCCGGCTACGTGCTCGCCGAACGCGGACGGCTGCGCATTCGTCCCTATGGCTATGGATTCTTCATCTATGAAGGTGTCAAGGGAATGATCGGCAACTTATACGTCGAGCCGGCCCACCGGCTGCCCGACTATGCCGCCGAACGCCTCTTGCTCGCCCACATGGTCGAAACCCTGCGCGCCAGCCCCGGCCTCGACCGTATCGAGAGCCAACTCATGCCCTACACGCCCGAGGCGCTGGGGTCGAGTTTCGCCGAGGAAGGCTTCGAGGCTTTCCGCCGCGTGTTCCTGAACCTTGATCTCAAAAACCACTCCCGCGCCACCACGCCTCCGGCGGCTCTCGCCGGCCTGCGCATCGAGCCCTGGGGCAGCGCCAGCCATGAAGAAGCCGCCCGCGTGATACTGCACGCCTACCAGGACCACGTGGACAGCCGCATCAATGACCAATACCGCACCTTCGCCGGGGCGCTGCGCTTCATGCACAACGTGGCCCACTATCCCGGCTGCGGCATGTTCGATCCCAACGCGTCGTTTCTGGCCCGCTCGACCGCCCATGGCGGGCTCGAGGGCATGGTGCTGGCCTCGCGCGTTAAGCCCGGGGTCATGCATATCACCCAGATCTGCGTCATGCCCGAGTTTCGTCGACGCGGGCTGGGGCGCGTCCTGATCGAACGCGCCATGGAACAAGCCCGCCGCATGGGCGTGCGCTCGGCCACCCTCACCGTCACGCGGGAGAATGCCGGTGCCTT
>JANWLQ010000158.1 GCA_025450725.1 Terriglobales bacterium | reverse complement strand
TAGTTTGCTGTTGCCGCAGATCGAATTGGATCGCGCCTCGAGTGTGCGTCCGGTGGGACCGAGCGGCGAGCGGCGCATCGCGGCCACGGTGCGTTTGCGGCGCGAGTTGGCGTGCTGGCCAGGGCGGTTCCTGGTAGTGGACGAAGGCCCGGGATTGAGCGGATCGTCGCTTGCCGCGGCGGTGCGGCTGCTGCGCGAGGCGGGGGTGGCCAGGGAAAGAATCACGCTGCTGGCGAGTTGGCGCCCGGCGGGCGCCCAGTTGAGCTGCGCGTATGCGGCGCGCGGTTGGGACCAGTGGCAAGTGCTCGTTGCCGACGGGTTACCGCCGCCAGGCGCCGACGCCGAAGACATCGGCGGGGGCGAATGGCGCCGGGCATTCGGGTGGAATGTACCGGTGTGGGCGCAACACGAACGGCGCAAGTTCCTAACGCGGCACGGCCGCATCGTCGCCAAGTTCGCCGGCATGGGCGCGTATGGCGAGGCCACATGGCGGCGCGCGGAGGCATTGGCGCGCTCGGGGTTCGGGCCGCCACTGGCGCCGGGCGCGCGCGAGGCCAGCCGGCAGGGATGGCTGCTAACGGCGCGGGTGGCCGCAACGCCGGTTGCGGTGTCGCGGGCCTTCGTCGAATTTGCCGCGCGCTACCTCGCCTGGGTGCGCGGCGAGTTCGCGCTGGGTCCAGCGTCGGAGCCGACGACGGAGCTGCGCGCCATGGCGGAAACCAATATCGCCGAGCTCGCCGGCGGGGCCGCCGCCATGGAACCGCCCCTCGGCGCACCGGTGGCGCTCGATGGAAGAATGCTCGAGCCGGAGTGGGGCGCGAGCGGCGCGGAATTCGTCAAGTTCGACGCCACCGATCACGGCGACGATCCGTTTTTTCCCGGGCCGGCCGATATCGCCTGGGACTTGGCCGCGTTCGTGGTCGAGTTTGGGCAGGAGGCCGGGAGCGCCGTACTCAGGCGCTACCGCGCGCTCACCGGCGAGCGGGAGGCCGATGTGCGCAGGCGTGTGCAGTGGCATCAGGCCGCCTATTGCGCCTTCCGCGCGGCGTTCTGCGATTTGGCGGCGCGGCAAACGAGCGGCGGCGACAGCGCCGGATTCGCGCGGCTGGCGCGGTTTTACGGCGCCAACTTGGTCAACGTGCTGCCCGGTGGTTGCGCCAAGGTGAAAGTATTGGGAGCGGGAAACGGGCGATTGAGAACGATGCCGCTGGAATTGACTTGCAGCCGGAGGGTGTAGCCCTCGACCGGACGTTCAATTGTCATTTGGAGAGGGACGGCGACGCCGGAGACGGTGATGTAATGCCCGTAAGTCGCGCGCGTCGCGTGCACGCCGTCGCCGTCGTAGATCACCTGGCGCCGCGGCAGCAGGTCGACGCGGCTAAACGTGATGCGGCGCCGCAAGGTATCCACCTGGTTGCGTCCTGGGGCGAGCACGAGCACGTCGTAGGTGTCAGGACTTTCGTCGGGATCAAAGGCGACGTGAAGGCCGTCTGCGATGGGGTTGATCAGCAGGGCGTTGCGGATCACCTGCGGACGTAAAGTGTTGAACGGGTGCTCGGGGTCGGGCGGGATGACGTTGTTCTTGCCCACGATAAGTTGATTGCGGGTGGGCAGGCTGAGCTCGAAATTTTCGCCGTCGGAGGCCAGGTCGAACAGGCGCCCGACGAGGGTGAAGGTTCCCCAGACGCGGATACTGGCGGGACTCTCGGTGAGCAGGAAGCTGTTGACGCCGGGATATTTTTTCTTGCCCGCGGCGGCGGTCAAGGTTAGCTTCAACGACATGGTATGAATCGCCGCGGCGCGCTGATTGAAGGCGCTCACCAGTTGATCGAGCGAGGCGTTTTGCAGGGCGGCGGCGGGCGGGACGAGGGAAGGGCGGGAGCCGCAGGCGGCGGCGAACAATGCGAACGTTAGCGCACAAGCGACCGCCCCCCATCGCGCTTTGGACCCTCGCAGCCTCAGAATTCTATCGTAGCGCAGCTACTGCGAAGCAAGGCACTGGACCCGCGCCGCCACCCTGCTGCACTGACCGCGTTTGACGTGCAGGCACGCGCCGCTTATCGCCGCCTACTGGCCAAGGCGGGGTGTTTTTCGCGCGACGGCCAAGATGACGGAAATGCTGACGCCGGCAACCGGTGTGGCAAGTACGATAACGCCTTACGCGGTGCTTCCCGCCGCGGGGCTCGTTTTACGCCTGAATCAGAGTAGTTATTACGCGCTGCTGTGCGGCGCGCCAGCCTGTCAAGCGGGAATTTCGGGCTGATTCGGCGGGCGAGGCGGAAAGGGCACCCTCTGGGCGATGGACGGGACGACGCCTTCGCGCAGGGGCTGGCGGGATTCATTGTATCGGGCTTCGGGCGCGCGATTTTTCGCGATTGGGTGGTGGAGCCGGAACCCGCCGCTAATGGAGGGTGACGACGGTGGCGTTGGCGGGAGGATCGAGGCGCCAGGTGGTGGCGGGCATGGCGGCGGGATTTAAGACAATTCCCTCGGGCTGGACTTTGAGATCGAGCGAGAATTCCTCTTCCGGCCGGGCGATGGTGATGTGCGTGGGCACGGGGACGCCCTGGACAAAGGTGTAGCCGGCGTAGGTGGCCTGGGTGGCCGGGAGTCCGTCGCTGTCGTAGATGACCTGGCTCGCGGGCAGAAGATTATAGCGGCTGAAGACGATGCGGCGCAGGAGGCGATCGTAGCCGTCGGGGCGGGGCTGATAGACCAGCACGCCGTACTCGGCGGCGGTCTCGGCATAGTCGTTGATGAACATGACGTGCTGGCCGCTCGCGGTTTGAATGGGGTTGATCAGCATGGCGTCGAGAATGACGCTGGGACGGATTCGTTCCAGGCTGGAGACCGTCGAGGCCGGAGGTAAATTCGACGGGGCTGACGTCGCTTGCGCGGAGCCCTCAAAGAATTTATTCGACTCGGGCAGGTTGACTTCGAAGTTGGCGCCGTCGGAGGCCATGTCGAAGACGCGGCCGAAGAGGGTGACTTCGCCGAAGAGGCGGACGCGCCCGGGCTTCTCGATCAGCAGAAAGGTAGTGACGGTCCAATTGAGCTTGCTGATGGTGCCGCTGCGCGGACCTCCGCTGGTGCCGGCCAAGTCGAGCTTCAGCCGCATGGACTGCACAGCGTTCGCTTCGTAGTTGAAGGCGGTGACGAGCTGGGGCAGCGTCGCGGTCTGGATTTGCCCTTGAGGCAGGCGGGGGACGCGCTGGCGGGAGATCACGCAGCCGGAGGCGGCGCATACCAGAACCAGCAGGAGAAGAAGGCGGAGGCGAGCGAGCCCGCTTATTCCTTCTCCTCGCCGGGCTTGGTGCCCATCTCCTCGGCGGCCTTTTTCTGCGCGGCGGCCTTGCGCTCGAGGCGCTCGGAACGGCGCTGGCGCTTGGCTTGCTGCATGCCTTCGCTGCCCAGGAACTCGATATAGGCCATGGCGGCATTGTCGCCCTGGCGGAAACCGGTCTTGACGATACGTGTATAGCCGCCGGCGCGGTCACCGAAACGTGCGGAAAGGGAGTCAAACAACTTGGCAACCGCCTGCGGGCTGAGCAGGTAGCTCGCCGCCTGGCGGCGGGCATGGAGCGAGCCGCGCTTGCCGAGCGTGATCATGCGCTCGGCCAGGGGGCGGATGGCCTTGGCCTTGGGAATGGTGGTTTGGATGCGCTCTTCGAGCACCAGCGAGGTGACCAGGTTGCGCAGAAGGGCGCGACGGTGGCTGGTGTTGCGTCCGAGTTTGGTGCCGGCGTTAAGGTGTCGCATGGGAGTGGTGGGGACTAGACTCCGTCGGGAGTCTGGACGGCGTTGCCTTGGTCGTCAATTCGCATGCCGAGCGACAGACCCATGGTGGCCAGGATTTCCTTGATTTCGTTGAGCGATTTGCGGCCGAAGTTTTTGGTCTTCAGCATTTCGTTCTCGCTCTTCTGGATCAATTCGCCGATGGTTTGAATATTGGCGTTCTTGAGGCAATTGTAGGAACGCACGGAGAGTTCGAGCTCCTCGACCGAGCGGTTAAGGTTCTCATTGCGGAGCTGCAGGGAGCGGCTCTCGATGAATTCGCCGCCTTCGGAAACTTCCTCGAAGTTGACGAAGATGGCCATGTGGTCTTTGAGCAGCTTGGCGGCGAGTCCGACGGCGTCGGTGGGGGTGATGGCGCCGTTGGTCCAGACTTCCATGACCAAGCGGTCGTAGTCGGTGGTTTGGCCGAGGCGGGCCGCGTCAACGGTATAGTTGACCTTGCGCACGGGCGAGTGGACGCTATCCACGGGGATGAAGCCCACGGCCAGGTCCTCGTCGTAGTTGCGGTCGGCGGAGACGTAGCCGCGCCCGATTTTGAGGCGCAAGTCCATGTCGAGATTGCCGCCCTCGCTCACCGTGGCGATATAGACATTCTTGTCGAGCACCTCGACATCGCCATCGGTCTCGATCATGCCGCTGGTGATAATGCCAGGCTTGTCGGCCTTGATGTAGATGTGCTTGGGGCCGTCCACGCTGAGGCGGAAGGGCACCTGCTTGAGGTTGAGGATGATGTCGGTCGCATCCTCGACCACGCCAGCGATGGACTGGAACTCATGCAGCACGCCTTCGATGCGGACGGCTGTGATGGCGCCGCCTTCGATGGAGCTGAGCAGCACGCGGCGCAAGGCGTTGCCGATGGTGTTGCCGAAGCCGCGCTCGAAGGGTTGGGCGGTGAACTTGCCGAACCGGTCGGTGAGCGTGTCGGCGTCAACGGCGAGGCGCTTGGGCTTTTGAAAACCTTTCCAGAGCATAGATTTCTTGTCCTCGGCGGTCCAGGCGGATGGCATGGGTGAACTCCTTTGAACGGTAAAAACTACTTGCTATAAAGTTCGACGATCATCTGTTCCTGCAGCGGCAGGTTGACGTCGGCGCGTTCGGGTACGTGCAGCACCTTGGCGGTGAATTGGGGGCGGTCAATTTCGAGCCAGGCGGCGGGGCTGCCATGGCCGAGAAATTCGGCGGCATGGGTGATGGTGGCGAGAGCGCGGCTGGCCTCGCGCACGGCAACGGTGTCGCCGGCCTTGAGCTGATAGCTGGGGATGTTGACGCGGCGTCCGTTGACGTGGATGTGGCCGTGGCGGACGAGTTGGCGGGCCTGGGCGCGCGAGGTGGCGAAGCCGAGGCGATGGGTGACGTTGTCAAGCCGGAGCTCGAGTTGGCGCAGCAGCAGCTCGCCGGTGACGCCGGGCTGGCGGCTGGCACGCTCGAAGTAACCGCGGAACTGCTTCTCGAGGACGCCGTAGATACGGCGCGCCTTCTGTTTTTCGCGCAGTTGCAGGCCGTAGCCGACGATCTTTGGGCGGCGGGCGGCGCCGTGCTGGCCGGGCGGGGTATTACGCTTTTCGACGGCGCACTTGCTGGAGAAGCAGCGCTCGCCCTTGAGGAAAAGTTTCATTCCCTCGCGGCGGCAGAGGCGGCAAACCGGACCTGTGTATCGAGCCATATGAGTGGGTTCCTAGTAAGTGTCGTTAAACGCGGCGGCGCTTGGCGGGGCGGCAGCCGTTGTGGGGAATGGGGGTGACGTCCTTAATGGAGCGCACTTCGAGGCCGGCGGTGGCGAGCGAGCGAATTGCGGTTTCGCGGCCGGAGCCGGGACCGGTGACGCGCACCTCGACCGAGCGCATGCCCTGATCGCGGGCGCCTCCGGCGGCGCGCAAGGCGGCCTGGCCGGCGGCGTAGGGAGTGCCCTTACGCGACCCGCGGAAGCCGAGCGAACCGGCCGAGGACCACGACAGCACCTTGCCGTCGGGGGAGGCGATGGTGACCAACGTGTTGTTGAAGCTGGCTTGGATATGAACCACGCCCTGGGGAACGTTTTTCTTTTCCCGCTTCTTGAACGATTTCTTCTTGCCCGCCGGTTTGGTGGCGGGCTTGCCGGCGGTTTTGGCCGCGGCCGTTTTGGATTGCGCTTTGGCCATTAAGTTTTACCAGTCGCTTTCTTCTTGTTGGTGACGGTGCCGCGGCGCGGACCCTTGCGGGTGCGGGCGTTGGTGTGGGTGCGTTGGCCGCGGGTGGGCAGGCTGCGGCGGTGGCGGAGGCCGCGGTAGGAGCCGATTTCGATGAGGCGCTTGATGTTCATCGAGATGTCCTTGCGCAGATCGCCCTCGACCGAGCCCTCGGTCTCGATCACCTGGCGGATGTGGTTGACCTCGTCCTCGCTAAGGTCCTGCACCTTCTTGGCGCGGTCCACGCCGGCCTTGGCGAGCACGGTGAGGGCGCGGGCGCGGCCGATGCCGTAAATATAGGTCAGCGCGATGTCGGCGCGCTTGTGACGGGGAAGATCGACTCCTGAGATACGGGCCATAGTGGGTTACCCTTGCCGCTGCTTGTGTTTGGGGTTTTCGCAAAGCACCCGGACGACGCCCTTGCGATGGACGACGGTGCACTTGTCACAGATTTTTTTGACCGAGGCTCGGACTTTCATAAGGATTCCTATTTGTAGCGATAGACGATGCGACCGCGCGTAAGGTCGTAGGGAGACAACTCGACGGCGACGCGATCGCCGGGGAGGATGCGGATGAAATTCTTGCGGATCTTGCCGCTGATGTGGGCCAACACCTGGTGTTTGTTCTCCAGCTCGACTTTGAACATGCCGTTGGGCAAGGGTTCGAGCACCGTTCCCATTACCTCGATCGCGTCTTCTTTGCTCAGAGTCTCCTCACAGTAGGTTGCGGGTTAAGGCTGGGTCAGGATCCAAGGGCCTTCCTTGGTAATCGCGACCGTGTGTTCAAAATGGGCAGAGGCACCGCCATCGGCGGTGACCGCTGTCCAGCCATCGGACAACAACTGGACGCCGGCGGCGCCCTGGTTGAGCATGGGTTCGATCGCCAGAACCATGCCCTCGCGCAGTTTGACGCCCTTGCCGGGTTCACCGTAATTGGGCACCTGCGGATCTTCGTGCAGATGGGTCCCGATACCGTGACCGACAAACTCGCGCACCACGCTAAAACCTTCGCCCTCGGCCCGCTGTTGCACCGCGTGGCAAATATCGCCCAAGCGGTTCCCCACGCGAGCCTGCTCGATGCCATCCACCAGCGCTTGCTGGGTGACGCGCATCAGCTTCTGCACCGGCGCGGGCACCTGATCGGAGGCTCCCACGACGACGGTGGTGGCGTGGTCGGCGTAATAGCCGTTCAACACCACGCCGCAATCGAGCGAGACAATCTCGCCCGCCTTCAAAACCCGTTTGCGGCTGGGGATGCCGTGAATGACTTGCTCATTCACCGACGCGCACAGCACGCAGGGAAAGCCGTGATACCCCCGGAAGGCGGAGGTGGCGGCATGCTGGCGGATGACGGCATCGGCCGTTTCCTCCAGATCCCATGTCGTGGCCCCAGGCTGGACCTTTTCCGTCACCTGGCGCAACACATCAGCAACAACTTGACCGGAGCGGCGCATTTTCGCCAACTCCGAGGCCGAGCGGCGGGTGATCATGCCGGCTCGCCTTTGGCATTGGCCCGCGAAGCATTCTCGCGGCCCGCATTCTCAATGGTGGCGAATATTTTCTCGCTCACGCGGTCCACCGGCTCGGTGCCGCTCACTTCGAGCAGCCGTGCCTGTTTCCGAAAAAACTCCACCAGCGGCAGAGTCTGCTCCTCGTAGGCGCTCAGGCGCTCGCGGATGACGGCGGGATCGTCGTCTTTCCGCTGCACCAAAGGCGTCTGGTCGAGGTCGCAGAGACCGGCCTGCCTGGGAGGCTGGGTAAACTCGTTATAGATCCGCCCACACTGCGAGCAGCTCCGTCGTCCCAACAATCGGCGGTACAGGTCATTATAGCCCACGGTCAGGTAGATGACAATTGGGTTGCCCCCCAAGGGCAGCGACGAGGCCCAAAAACCTTGCAGCCATTGGGCTTGGGCCAGGGTGCGGGGGAAACCGTCAAGGATGTAGCCCTGGCGGCAGTCCTCGCGCTGGAGGCGCAGGGCGACGAGTTCGCACACGGTGGCGTCACTGACTAGGTTACCGGCGCGCATGTCGGCCAGGACCTGGACGCCGAGCGGCGAGCCGCTATTGGCCATTTCCCTAAACATATCGCCGGTGGAGAGATGGGGGATGTTGTAACGCAACACGAGGCGCTTGGCCTGTGTGCCTTTGCCGGCGCCGGGAACTCCGAGAAGCAGTATGGGGACCATGCCAAGTGTCGTCTGTAGCGCTGGGCATTATTATTAGGACCAAGACGAGCGTCGTCCCCGGATGCGCGCCGAGCGCGCGGTGAAGCCTTCGTAGTGGCGCATGATGAGCTGCGCCTCGACCTGTTGGGCGGTATCCATGGCGACGCCGACAACGATCAGCAGCGAGGTGCCGCCGAAGTAGAAGTTGACGTTCAAACCGTTGAGGAACCAGGTGGGGAACGTGGCGAACCAGTCGCCCAGGAAGCCGGGCAAATGATTGAGCTGCGAACCGGCGATCAGGAACTGGGGCACCAACGAAACAATAACCAGGTAGAGGGCGCCGACCAGGGTGATGCGGGTAAGGATGGTGTTGATGAATTCGGAGGTGTGGCGGCCGGGACGGATACCGGGCACGAAGCCGCCGTACTTGCGCATGTTGTCGGCCACTTCAACGGGATTGAAGATGATGGACACGTAGAAGTAGGCGAAGAAGATGATGCTGACGCAGTAGATGAGGGTGTAGAGCGGGCGCCCATAGGCCATGGCGGCGAACATGGGGCCGAAGACCTTGGAGTTGGAGATCGCCGGCAGCATGGCCATCGTCTGCGGGAAGGTCAAAATCGAAGCCGCGAAAATGACGGGCATAACGCCGCCGCTATTGACGCGGATGGGGAGGTGGGTGGATTGGCCACCGAGCAGCTTGCGGCCGACG
This sequence comes from Terriglobales bacterium, assembly GCA_025450725.1. Lineage (GTDB taxonomy): Bacteria > Acidobacteriota > Terriglobia > Terriglobales > SCQP01 > SCQP01. Next base: position 9,294 of record JANWLQ010000158.1, on the reverse strand, counting down.
ACGCGCTTGGCGTACTGCACCGGGATACGGCGTTCGCTGCGCTCGACGAAGACGATGAAGACCACCACCGCCAGCATGAGGATCAGCAGGAGGATCATGCCGGGGACGGTGAGCGCGCCCCAGGAGCTGGTCTGCACCATGGTGGCGAGTTGTCCGATGGCGGCGGGGAGGCCGACGACGATGCCGGCAAAGATGATGAGCGACATGCCGTTGCCGACGCCGCGGTCGGTAATCTGTTCGCCCAGCCACATGACGAAGGCGCTGCCGGTGGTCAGGGTCAGCACGGTCATGAGGATGAAGCCCCAACCGGGATGGATGACGAAGCCGGCGCCGTTGTAGGTGTTCTTCTGCAGGGTGAAGGCGATACCCAGACTCTGGAAGATGGAGAGGACGATGGTCAGGTAGCGGGTGTACTGGGTGATCTTGCGGCGCCCGAGGTCGCCTTCCTTTTGCAGTTTTTCGAGATAGGGCCAGACCACCGTCATCAGTTCAAGGATGATGGCGGCGGTGATGTAGGGCATGATGCCCAGGGCGAAAATGGTCAGGCGGCGGAAGTTGCCGCCGCTGAAGATGTCGAGGTAGCCGAGCAGGGTGCCGGAGTTTTGCGAGAACCATTGCTGCAGCAAATTCACGTTGATGCCGGGGGTGGGGATGTGGCCACCGAGCCGGTACACGAACATGATGAAGAACGTGAAGGCGACCCGCTTGCGGAGGTCGTTGACCTTGAATATGTTGGCAATGGATTCGAACATAAAGCTCGCTAGGTCAGGTGGCTAAATGAGGACGGTGGCCGTTCCCCCGGTGGCTTCGATCTTGGACTTGGCCGACTCGCTGAACAGATGGGCGGAGATGGCGAGCGGGGACTTGGGTTCGCCGCGGCCGAGGACCTTGAGTCCGTCCTTGACGTGCTTGATCAGCTTGCGCTCGAGCAGCAGTTGCGGAGTGATGGTGGCGACGCCGAGGTTGATCAACTGGTCGAGGTTGACGACGGCGTACTCCTTACGGAAGATGTTGGTGAAGCCGCGCTTGGGCATGCGGCGGTGGAGCGGCATCTGTCCGCCCTCGAAGCCGCGCAGCAGGCGGTGGCCGGAGCGCGAACGCTGACCGTCATGACCGCGGGTGGCGGTCTTGCCGTGGCCGGAACCCATACCGCGGCCGACCCGCTTGCGGGGATGGGTGGCGCCCTTGGGCTTTTTGATTTGACTGAGATTCATGGCTTAATCCTTAGTCTTTCTCGACGATACGAACGAGGTGGGGAATCTTCTTAACCATACCGCGGAAGCCGTCGTTATCGGGGCGGACAACGGTTTGTTGGAGTTTGGTGAAGCCCAAACCCTTGACGATGGCTTTCTGGCGCCAGGAACGTCCGATGGCGCTGCGGTAGTACTGAATGCGGATAGTCGCGGGCATTAGAGTTCCTCCACCGTCTTGCCGCGCAGGCTGGCGACTTGTTGACGGTCGCGCAGTTGTTGGAGGGCGGCGAAGGTAGCTTTGATTACATTATGCGGGTTGGTGGTGCCGATGCTCTTGGTGAGCACATTGGTGATGCCGACCGACTCCATAACCGCGCGCACCGCCTTGCCGGCGATGATGCCGGTGCCTTCGGGGGCGGGCTTGAGCAGCACGCGGCCGGAGCCGAAGCGTCCGAGGACGAGATGGGGGATGGTGGTGGGGAGGCGATGAATGTGGACGAGATTTTTCTTGGCGCTCTCGATACCCTTGCGGATGGCGCTGGGCACTTCCTTGCTTTTGCCGCTGCCGTAGCCGACCACTCCGGCGGAGGGATCGCCGACCACGACCAGCGCCGCGAAGGAGAGATTTTTACCGCCCTTGACCACCTTGGTCACGCGGTTGATGGAGACCACCTGGTCTTTGAGCTGGTACTGATCGGGATTGAGTCGGGTAATGATGGCAGGCATTCGTTGTCCTCTTAGATTTTCAGTCCAGCTTAAAACTTCAGTCCCGCTTCGCGAGCGGCTTCGGCAAGGGCCTTGACGCGGCCATGGTAGGGATAGCCGGCGCGGTCGAAAACAACGGCTTCGATGCCCTTGGCCTTGGCTTGCTGGCCGACGGCGGCGCCGACGGCTTTGGCGGCGGCGAGGTTGCCGCCGACCTTGATGTCGAGCGCCTTCTGTTTCGACGAGACGGCGAGCAGGGTGTGGCCGGAGCCATCGTCAATCACCTGGGCGTAGATGTGGTTGAGCGAACGGTAGACGTTCAAACGCGGCCGCTGCGCGCTGCCCTCGAAACGATTGCGGGCGCGGGACTGGCGCTGGCGGCGGCGGAGGTTTTTGGAAGTGTTATCAATCATGATGAATGCCCCTGGCGCTTACTTGGCGCCGGTCTTGCCTTCCTTCTTGCGGAGACGCTCGCCGGTGTAGCGGACGCCCTTGTTCTTGTAGGGATCCGGCGGACGCAGGGCGCGCAACTCGGCGGCGACCTGGCCGACGCGTTGGCGGTCGATGCCGGTGATGGTGAGGTGGGTCAGCTTGGCGTCCACCGCGATTTCGATTCCCGGCGGCAGCCGGTACTCGATAAGGTGGCTGAAGCCGAGGGAGAGGACAAGAATGGACTTGCCCTTCATTTCGGCGCGGTAGCCGACGCCGACGATGTCGAGTTCTTTTTGGAAGCCTTGAGAAACGCCCTGCACGGCATTGGCGACGAGGCTGCGCGCGAGGCCGTGGACGGGGGCGTGGGCCTCATCCTGGCGCGAGGCGGTGAGCTCGGCCTTGAGCTGCTGGAAGGTGATGCCTTCGGGCAGATCGAAGTCGAGCGTGCCCTTGGGGCCCTTGACGTTGATGTGGCCGGGGGTTGAGACCACCTTGACGGTGGCGGGAACGGCGATGGGTTTGCGTCCGACTCTCGACATGGCTTACCAGACCTCGCAAAGGAATTCGCCGCCAATGCCGAGCTTGCGCGCCTGGCGGCCGGTCATCACACCCTGGGGCGTGCTGAGGATGGAGATACCGAGCCCACCGAGCACGGGGCGGATGTCATGGCGGCCGATGTAGACGCGACACCCGGGCTGGGAGATGCGGCGCAGGTTGCTGATGACGGGCTGGTCGTTGGGACCATACTTCAGTTGGACCTTGAGAAAGGGGCGGCCATTCTCGTCGTTGACTTTGTAGCCGCCGACGAAGCCTTCGTCCTGAAGGATCTTGACGATTTCAAGCTTGAGCTTCGAGGCCGGCACGTCCACCTTCACGTGGTGCGAACGCACGGCGTTGCGGATACGGGTCAACAGGTCGGCAACGGGATCAGTTAATGGCATGGGACTCCTAAACTAAACTTACCAACTGGCCTTGGTGACGCCGGCGATTTCGCCGCGCAGGGCGTAGGCGCGAAAACACATGCGGCAGAGGGCAAACTTGCTGAGATAGCCGCGCGGCCGGCCGCAGAGCTGGCAGCGGTTGCGCTGGCGGATTTTGTACTTCAAGTTCTTGGAACTCTTGGCGATTTTGGCGGTGGTGGCCATCGAATATTTCTCCTAGGCGGTGCGGAAGGGCATGCCCATGTGCTTGAGCAGCGAACGGGCCTGCTCGTCATTGCCGGCGGTGGTGACCAGGGTCACGTTCATGCCCTTGGGCTTATCCACCTTGGCGTAATCAATTTCAGGGAAGATGATCTGGTCCTTGAGGCCGAGGGTGTAGTTGCCGCGGCCGTCGAAGCTCTTGGGCGAAACGCCGCGGAAGTCGCGCACGCGGGGCAGCACGACATTGAGCAGGCGATCGACGAATTCATACATGCGGTCGCCGCGCAGGGTGACACAGGCGCCGATGGGCATGTTCTCGCGCAGCTTGAAGGCGGCGATGGACTTTTTGGCCTTGGTGACGACCGGCTTCTGGCCGCAGATGGCGGCGAGCTCCTGGACGGCGACCTCCATCAGCTTGGCGTTCTGGGTGGCCTCGCCCACGCCCATGTTGACGACCACTTTGTGGAGCTTGGGCACGGCCATGCGGTTTGTGAGGGAGAACTCCTTCATCAGCGCCGGGGCGATTTCTTTTTGGTAGCGTTCGTGAAGTCGGGATGTCATGGTTTGCTCTTTTACTTGTACTTGGCGTCGGTACTTGGCGTCTTTACTTATCCAGTACGCGGCGGCACTTCTTGCACACGCGCTGGCTGGGCTCGCCTTTGGCGCCGGCCTGGCGGCGGGTGTGCGAGGGTCCGCACTCGGGGCAGACGATCATGAGATTCGAGATTTGGATGGGCGATTCGTGCTCGGCGATGCCGCCCTTGATCTGGCGCTGGGGATTGGGGCGGGTGTGGCGCTTGACCATCATCACCGTCTCGACCAGCGCGCGGCCCTCGGCGGGATAGGTGCGCAGCACCTTGCCCTGCTTGCCCTTGTCGCGCCCGGCGATGACCTTTACCAGATCGTTCTTGCGGATTTGCATTCTGGCGCTCATAGAACCTCCGGAGCGAGGGAAATGATCTTGAGGAACTTCTTGTCGCGCAACTCGCGGGCGACGGGGCCGAAGACGCGGGTGCCGACGGGCTCGCCGGTTTCATTGATGAGAACGCCGGCGTTCTGATCGAAGCGGATGTAGGTGCCGTCCTTACGACGGGTTTCCTTGCGGGTGCGCACAATGACGACGCGCACGACGGTTCCCTTCTTGGCCTGGCCGTCGGGAGCAGCTTCCTTGACCGCGGCGGTGACGACATCGCCGAGGCCGGCGCGCAGGCCGGTGTGGCCGCCGATGGGCAGGATGACCTGCAGCCGGCGGGCGCCGCTGTTGTCGGCCACCTGAAGAATCGAACGCATTTGCACCATTAGGAGGCCTCCCCTGCCGCAGTCGCGGTCGTGGCGGTGTCGGGAGCAACGACCTTGGGCTTGGCCTTGCGGGTGTCGCGCTTGATTTCGCCTTCGCCGACGGCGCGGGCAATCTGTTCGGGGGTGGGCGCCTTGGCGGCCTGGTGAACAATCTCGAGCAGGCGCCAGCGCTTGAGCTTGCTCAGCGGGCGGGTCTCCTGGATGCGCACCACGTCTCCGACCGTGCACTTGTTCTCGGCGTCGTGGGCGTAGAAGCGGCGGTGTTCGGTGATGCCGCGGCGGTACAGCGGATGGGCGCTGCGGAGCATGACCTCGACCACGATGGTCTTGTCCATTTTGGTCGAGACCACCTCGCCCTGCTTCTCATTGCGGCGCGAGGAGCGCAGCGAGGCGGGCGGCGTGGGGTTGAGTTGTTGCGATTCGGTCATGAGGATTTCCTCTCCGTGGTCAGAGTCTTGACCCGGGCGATGTCGCGCCGCAGTTGGCGGAGTTTTTTGATGCTTTCGCTCTGGCCCATGGACATCTGGAAACGAAGGCGGAAGAGCTGGTCGCGCAATTCGGCCTCGCGCGATTCGAGTTCCTGATCGCCCATTTGGCGGTAGCGTTCAATGCCGGAGTTGGCGGCGGTAGTGCGTTTCATGGCGCTCATATAAGATCGCCTCCACGGGTGACGAAGCGGGTTTTGATGGCGAGCTTGTGGGAGGCGAGGCGCATGGCTTCCTGGGCCTGGGCGACGGGGACGCCTTCCATTTCGAAGAGGATGCGGCCGGGGCGGACGACGGCGACCCAGTGGTCGGGCGCGCCCTTGCCCTTACCCATACGAGTTTCGGCGGGCTTCTTGGTAACCGGCTTGTCGGGGAACACACGCACCCAGACCTTGCCGCCGCGCTTGACAAAGCGGGTCATGGCGACGCGGGAGGCTTCGATCTGGCGATCGGTGATCCAGCCCGGCTCCATGACCTTGAGGCCGAAGTCGCCGAACGAGAGCTCGCCCGCCGTCCACGCCTTGCCGCACATGCGTCCGCGATGCTGCTTGCGGAACTTAACTTTTTTGGGCATCAACATAACGAATAATGATTTGCGGGTAAGTAGTAATAGGGGCGCTTAGGAGGCGCGTGAAAGTGAAGGCTTGCGTTTCTGGGGAAGGATCTCGCCCTTGTAGGTCCAGGCCTTGACCCCAATTTTTCCGTAGGTGGTGTGGGCTTCAGCGAACCCGTAATCAATGTCGGCGCGCATGGTGTGCAGCGGGAGGCGGCCCTGGAGGTACCACTCCGAGCGCGCGATTTCGGCGCCGTTGAGGCGGCCGGAAACGCGGACCTTGATGCCCTTGCAGCCGAAGCGGACGGCGCTGTCCACTGCCTTACGCATGGCGCGGCGGAAGGCCACGCGTTTTTCCAGCTGCAACGCGATGGACTCGGCGACAAGCTGAGCATCGAGCTCGGGCTTGTGAACTTCCTGGATATCAATGAAGACTTCGCGGTTGGTCTTCTTCTGCACCTCGGCCTTGAGCTTTTCGATCTCGGCGCCTTTGCGTCCGATGATGATGCCGGGGCGCGAGGTGTGGATGATGATACGTATCTTGTTGCCGGGGCGGGTGATCTCAATGGAACTGACGCCGGCGGCGCGCAGACGGTCCTTGAGATTGTCGCGGAGGCGCAGGTCCTCGAGCAGGAGCTTGGAGTACTCCTTGGTAGCAAACCACTGGCTCTTCCAGGGCTTGACGAAACCGAGGCGGAATCCGTAGGGATGAACTTTTTGACCCATATTTATTTACTCTCCGCCCTTATTCTTGGAACCGCCCTTGCGGGCCGGCGGAGCCGAGGGCTTGGAACGTTGGTTGGCCAGCTTCGAAATCGTTGAGCGTTTCTTCTTGGCCGGCTTCTTGGCCGCCTTTTTGGCGCCGGCCTTGGTGGCGCCGGGCTTGGCGCGCTTGACGGCGGCGCCGGCGGGACGCTTGGGCTCCTCGACGGTGCGGGTCATGACCGCGCCCGGGCGCTCGGCGACATGGATTTCAATATGGGCGCTACGGCGCTGGTAGCGGTAGGCGCGACCCATGGGAGCGGGGCGAATTCGCTTTTGACGCGGGCCTTCGTTGACCACGGCGTGCGCGATGTAAAGCGCGTCCACGTCGAGCTCGAGCCGTTCGGTGGCGTTGGCGATGGCCGATTGCAGCAGCTTCTCGACATCGGCTGCGATGCGCTTTTGGGTGAAGCGGAGCAGGTGGAGAGCGTCCTCGGCGCGCTTGCCGCGGATGAGATCCACGACGAGGCGGGCCTTCTGCGGCGAGACGCGGACGTAACGGGCGCTGGCCTTGGCAATCGCTTGGGGGTTGACTGGAGGCATACGGTTACTTTGCCGGCGCGGCGGTCTTTTCCGCGGCTGCCTTGACGGAGTGTCCCTTAAAGGTGCGGGTGGGTGAGAACTCGCCGAGCTTGTGCCCGACCATGTTCTCGGTGAGGTAAACCGGGATGAACTTCTTGCCGTTGTGCACAGCGACGGTGTGGCCGACAAATTCCGGCAGCACAGTGGAGCGGCGCGACCAGGTCTTGTGAACCTTCTTCTCGTTGCGGCGGTTCATCTCGGCGATACGGTCGGAGAGATGGGCGTCAACGAAGGGACCTTTTTTTTGGGAACGCATAGTTAATTCCTGTTAATTACTTCCGCTTTTGGCGCCGCTTGACGATCAAGCGGTCGGTGCGTTTGGAGTTGCGTGTCTTGTAGCCCCGGGTGGGCTGGCCCCAGGGAGTGACGGGGTGGCGACCACCCGAGGTTTTGCCCTCGCCGCCGCCGTGGGGATGGTCCACAGGGTTCATGGTGACGCCACGGTTGGTGGGACGACGACCGAGCCAGCGGGTGCGGCCGGCCTTGCCGAGGGTGCGTCCCTCGTGCTCGACGTTGCCGATGCCACCGATGGTGGCCATGCACTCGACCAACACTTTGCGGGTTTCGCCGGAGGGCAGCTTGACCAGGGCGTAGTCGCCCTCTTTCGAGACCAACTGGGCGGCGCCGCCGGCGGCGCGCACAATCTGGCCGCCCTTGCCGGGGCGCAGTTCGATGTTGTGGATGGTGGTTCCGGGCGGGATGTTCTTGATCGGCAGCGCGTTGCCGAGCAGGATGTCGGCCTCGGGGCCGCTGATGACTTCGGCGCCGACTTTGAGTCCGGCGGGCTGCACGATGTAGCGGCGCTCGCCATCCATGTACTTCAGTAACGCAATATGAGCGCTGCGATTGGGATCGTACTCGACCGACTCCACAACCGCCTTGATGCCAGGCTTGTTGCGCTTGAAGTCGATAATGCGGTACATGCGCTTGTGGCCGCCACCGCGATGCCAGATGGTGATGTCGCCCGAGCTGCGCCGTCCACCGGTGCGCTTATGGGGCTCGAGCAGCGGCTTGTGCGGGGTCGAGCGCGAGATATCCTCGGACACAACGACGGTCTGGTACCGCCGGGTGGGAGTCGTGGGTCGAAAGGATTTAATCGGCATGAGTGATCTCTCTTAGCTGACGTTCTCCGCGTACTCCGGCATTTTTTCGCCAGCCTGGAGCTTCACGTAGGCCTTTTTCCAATCGGGGCGCTGGCCGACGAGACGGCCACGGCGGCGCTCCTTGCCGGTCATGATGGCGGTGCGGATGGACTCGACCTTGACCTTGAAGATGGCCTGGACGGCCTCGCGGATTTCGACCTTAGAGGCGTGCGGGTTGACTTCGAAGACGAGGGTGTGGAGGCGTTCCTTCACGTCCATGCCCTTCTCAGTGATGATAGGGCGCTTGATAACTTCGTATCGGCTTCTCATGATGCCAACTCTTTCCGCTGCGGTTTCGCCGCTTGCTGAAGTTTCTCGAGCGCCGGGCGGGAGACGACCACCTTTTGATAGCGCAGGAGATGGAAGGGATGAACGAGGTGGGCCGGCAGCAACTCGGTATTGGCGAGGTTGCGGGCGCTGCGGTCGAGACTTTCGCCGATGGCGAAGTCAATCAGCAGGGCCGACTTGAGAACTTCAAGACCGACCAAGCTCTTGCGCAGCGTCTTGGTCTTGGCCTCGGGCAGGGTGAAGTCTTCGACCACGATGATTTCGTTGTCGCGCAGCTTGGCAGCGAGGGCGCTACGCAGCGCGCCGAGCAACTTTTTGCGGGGCATGACCCAGGCGTAGCTACGTGGAACCGGCCCGTGGACGGTGCCGCCGTGGCGCCAGAGGGGGCTGCGGATGCTGCCGATACGGGCGCGTCCGGTTCCCTTCTGCTTCCACAGCTTGCGTCCGGCACCGGAGACTTCGGCGCGGCCCTTGGTCTTGTGGGTGCCGCTGCGTTCGCCGGCGCCATAGTGGCGCACGGCTTCCCAGAGCAGTTCCTCATTGATGGGGGCCGAGAAGACCGAGTCGAGCAGCTCGAAGCTGCCGACGGTCTCGTTATTTAAGTTCTTGACTGCAATCGAGGCCATGGTGGATGTCCTTACTTGCCGCCGGCGCGCTTGCTTGCCTTCAACGGGTTGGTGTTGGCGGTGCCGGCAAAGCCGCGGCGCTGAC
>JANWLQ010000157.1 GCA_025450725.1 Terriglobales bacterium | reverse complement strand
GCCGCACGTCTCCCCGTCGGCGTGCAGCCCGGCGGCGGCCACCACTTCCCATTCCGGCTCGCCCTCCGGCGCGGCAATCGCCGCCGGCGTTTTCTGGCGCGGCAGCGCCAACCAAACATGGTCGTACCGGAACGCCCGCACCAACTCCTCCGCCACGGTCGCCAGCATCTCCGTCGGGCTGAGCAGCGAAATCGTCAGCTTGGCGATATGGTTGAGAAACGCCTTCTGCCGCGCATCGCGCTCCACCTCGGCAAACAGCCGCGCATTCTCCAGCGCCGCCGCCGCCTGGCTGGCCAGAATTTCGAGAATGTGCAAGTGCTCGCTGTCGTAGGCGTCGGACTGTTCGTGGCTCTGCACCGCCAGCACCCCGACCGCCTTGCCCTGGATGATCATCGGCACGCCCAGATAACACTTCGCCGCCCGACCGCTTGGCGCCAGGCCCCGCGCCCGCGCGTACGCCGCCACCTCGCCGGTGACCAGTAGCGGCTTGCCCGTGGCCACGATGTGCTCGGTGAGCGCGTTCGCCCACGGACGCAACCGTGGCGGCCGCCGGTCCCCGTCCTCGACCTCGAAGGCGAACCGGATCTGCCGGCATTCGGCGTCGGTGAAGGCGACGTAGAAATTCCTCACATCCATCAACTTCTGTAGCTGGCTGTGAATCAGCGCCAACAGCGCGTCGCTGTTCAGCGAGGTGCTGAGCGAGGTCCCGATCTGGGTCAGAATTTCGAACTCGCGGCTCCGCCGCACCGATTGCTGGAACAGTTGCAGCCGGTCTTCGCTGGCCACCTCCACCGCGTTCGCGGCCGCGCGCCGCCGAAATAATTTGGAGAGCTTCTTTCGCACCCTAGGGGCACTATAGGCTGCCGCTACTCGCTTGTCAAAACAACCGGACCTAGTCCGCCAGCGCGCGATCGAGAATTGTGTCCACATGGCGCAACTGCCGGTCGAGATCGAAGGCCCGCGCAATCGCCTCCGCCGGCGCGCGGGCGGCGATCTCGGGGTCGTTCTCAATCCCGGCGCGGAACTCCGCCCCCGTCCGCCACGTCTCCATTGCGTGGCGCTGCACCCAGCGGTAGGCGTCCTCGCGCGCCACGCCGGCCTCCACCAGCTCCAGCAGCAGCTGCCCGGAATAGACCAGCCCGTGGGTCAGTTCGAGATTGCGCCGCATTTGTTCCGGATACACCAATAATTTATCCACCAGGTCGGTGGTCTTGGCGAGCATGTAGTCCAGCAGGATACATGAGTCGGGCAATATAACCCGCTCGACCGAGCTGTGACTAATGTCCCGCTCCTGCCAGAGCGCGATATTCTCCAGCGCCGCCTGCGCGTTCGCGCGCACCACCCGCGCCAGGCCACAAATCTGCTCCGAGGTGACCGGGTTGCGCTTGTGCGGCATCGCCGACGAGCCCTTTTGCCGGGGCGAGAAATACTCCTCCGCCTCGCGCACCTCGGTGCGCTGCATGCCCCGCACCTCAAGCGCGATCTTATCGAGCGATGACGCCCCCACCGCCAGCGCGCACAAAAACGCCGCGTGCCGGTCGCGTTGGATCACCTGGCTCGAGATCGCCGCCGGCTTCAATCCCAGACGGGTGCAGATCGCCTGCTCGACCTCGGGCGGCAAATGCGCGAATGTGCCCACCGCGCCGCTGATCTTGCCCACTCGCAAATCCTCGGCCGCCGCCGCGATCCGCTGCTGATTGCGCCGGTTTTCGCTGTACCAGTTGGCCAGCTTCAGCCCGAAGGTGATCGGTTCGGCATGAACGCCGTGCGTCCGCCCCACCTGCACCGTGTGGGCAAACTCCCGCGCCCGCCGCCGCAACACCTCGCCCAGCCCCGCGAGTCCCTCCGCCAGCAGCGCCGCCGCCTCGCCGATTTGCAGCGCCTGGGCAGTGTCAATCGTGTCGTTCGAGGTCAGGCCGTAATGAAAGTACCGCGAGGCCTCACCGACGTGTTCGGCCACGTTGGTGGTGAAGGCGATCAGATCGTGCCGCACCTCGGCCTCGATCTCGGCAATCCGTTCCGGCTCGCACCGCGCCCGCTCCCGAATGGCCCGCGCCGCCTCCGCCGGGATGATGCCCAACTCGGCCTCGACCTCGGCCGTCGCCATTTCGACCTCGAGCCATTTCTGGAAGCGGTTGGCCTCCGACCAAACTCCACCCATTTTCTTCCGTGTATAGCGGGGAATCATGTTGTCCATGATCCCACAGCGTGCCCGGGCCCCGGCAACAGCCCCGCGTGCCAGGCCTGCCCGCCCGCCTCGCGGCGGTTTACGTAAATGTGCTAATGTGGAAATGTGAACAAGGCTCGGTTGAGTATTGACATTGCGCGCGACGATCGCCGTCGGCTGCGGCAGGCGGTGGCGCGGCACGATACGACGATCCAGGCGTACGTTTGGCAAGCGGTCGAAACCAGGTTGCAGGCGGAAGCGGCGGACGACACCGCGCTGCGCGGCGACCCAATGCTTGAGGCGCTGTGGAACAACGCCAACGACGCCATCTATGATCAGCTTTGAACGCGGCGACATTGTCCTGGTCCGCTACGCGTTCGCCGATGAGCCGGGCGCGAAACAGCGCCCCGGTCTGGTTGTCAGCGGCGCCGAATACAACTCCTCGCGCGCGGAGGCGATGATCCTGGCGATCACCAGCAATGTCACCCGGCTGCTTTATGGCGACGCCCTGATTGAGGATTGGCGGGGCGCCGGCCTGCCCATGCCCTCGGTCTTGACCGCCACCATGCGCACCATCCAGCGGGCCATGGTGGCGGCCCGGCTGGGCGCAATCGCCGCACGAGAGTTGCGCGCCGCCGAGCGGCGGGTGCGCGCCAGCCTGGACCTTCGGCAACCCTCCCCAAGCCGGAAGCGTTTCCCTGAACCAACCTCGCTATAATGTTGGAGCCATGCCTGAACCCGTCCCAACCCGGTTGCGCGAAAAGGCCCAGCTCATGTCGGCTTCCGAAATTGAGCGCACGCTGGTTCGCCTGGCCCACGAGATTATCGAAAAAAATAACGGCGCCGACCGGCTGGCGCTGATCGGCATCCGCCGCCGGGGCGAGCCGCTCGCCGCCCGCCTGGCCGCGCTCGCCAGCCGCATCGAAAACAAACCGGTGCCGGTCGGCACGCTCGATATCACCTACTATCGCGACGACCTCTCAACTTTGGGCGTCAAGCCCGTGGTCAAGCCCTCGCAAATCAATTTCGATATCAACGACCTCAACGTCGTGCTGGTGGACGACGTTCTCTACACCGGCCGCACCACCCGCGCCGCGCTCGACGCCCTCTTCGACCATGGCCGTCCCCGCCGCGTCCAACTCTGCGCGCTGATTGACCGCGGCCACCGCGAACTGCCGATCGAGGCCCGCTTCGTCGGCAAGTACGTCCAAACCACCGCCCAGGAGATTGTCGAAGTCAAGCTCAACGAAATTGACGGCGGCGAGCGCGTGCAGCTCATGGAGCCCGCCCCCGCCTGATCGCACCCGCTTAGCGATGGACACCGCCCACCACCTACTCGGCATCGAAGGCCTCGCCACCCCACGCATCGAGCATTTACTCGAGCTCGCCCGCCAATTTCAAATCGCGCCGCCACCCCGCAGCCTCGCCGGCAAGCGCCTGCTGCTGCTCTTCTACGAGGCCTCGACCCGCACCCGCACTTCGTTTGAAGTCGCCGCCCGCCGCCTCGGCGCCGAGACCGTTTCGGTCACCGCCGGCGCCAGCAGCATCGAAAAGGGCGAGTCGCTGCTCGATACGGTCTACACCTTGCGCGCCATGGCGGTGGATGGCATCGTCGTCCGCCATAGTTCGAGCGGCGCGCCCCACCTCGTCGCCTGCCATGTGGATGTGCCGGTGGTGAACGCCGGCGATGGCATGCACGAGCACCCCACCCAGGCGCTGCTCGACGCCTTCACCATCCTCCGCCACCGGCCTTCGATCGAGGGGCTCACGGTCGCCATCATCGGCGACATCCTGCACAGCCGCGTCGCCCGGTCGAACCTTCTGCTGCTCTCCCGGCTCGGCGCCCACGTCCGCCTGTGCGGGCCGCGCACGCTGCTGCCGCCCGAGTTCGCGGCGTTTAGCGATCGCGTGAGCCTCACCTACGATCTTGAGGAAGCCCTCGCCGGCGCCGATGTGGTGATGGTGCTGCGCATCCAGATGGAACGCATGCGCGAAAGCTTCTTTCCCAGCGAGGCCGAATACGTCGCCCGCTACTCGGTCACCAGCGAGCGCCTCCGCGCCGCCCGCCCCGACGCTCTCGTCATGCACCCGGGCCCCATGATCCGCGGCGTCGAAATCAGCGCCGATGTCGCCGATTCGCCGCAGTCGGTCATCCGCGAACAAGTCGAAAATGGCGTCCTCATCCGCATGGCCGTGCTGCGCGAGCTTCTCGGTGAAACGGCATGAACCTGATCCTCAAGAACGGACGTCTCTTCGACCCCAGCCAGAACCTCGACCGCATCGGCGACCTGGTGATTCAGGATGACCGCATTCGCGACCTCGGCCCCGACATCGCCGCCCCCGGTCCCGGCGTCATTGACTGCACCGGACTGATCGTCGCCCCCGGCTTCATTGACCTGCATGTTCATCTGCGCGAACCCGGCTTCGAGTACAAGGAGACGGTGGAGAGCGGCACCCGCGCCGCCGCCGCCGGCGGTTTCACCGCCGTCTGCGCCATGCCCAACACCAACCCGGTGAACGATAACGCCGGCGCCACCGCCTACCTGCTGGCGCGCGCCCGCGAACTCGGTCACGCCCGCGTTTACCCAGTCGGCGCCATCACCGAAGGCAGCCGCGGCGAACGCATGGCCGCGCTCGGCGCCATGCGCCAGGCCGGCGCGGTGGCCTTCAGCGACGACGGCAAGCCGGTGATGAACGCGCAAATGATCCGCCGCGCGCTCGAGTACGCCTCAATGTTCAACCTGCCCATTATTGAGCACGCCGAGGATCTGCACCTTTCCGCCGGCGGCTCGATGCACGCCGGTCCCCGCGCCATTCAATTGGGATTGCGCGGCATTAGCGGCAACTCCGAGGCCGCCATGGTGGCCCGCGACCTGCTGCTGGCCGAGGAAACCGGCGGCCACATCCACATCGCCCACCTCTCCACCGCCGCCTCGGTGCGCCTGGTGCGCGAGGCCAAGGCGCGCGGCGTGCGCGCGACCGCCGAAGTCACGCCCCACCACCTTACGCTCTGTGATGACGACGTTGCCGCCTACGACACCAACTTCAAAATGAATCCGCCGCTGCGCGGCGCACAAGACCGCGCCGCCGTCATCGCCGGCCTCGCCGACGGCACCATTGACGCTGTCGCCACCGACCACGCCCCGCACGCCGCCCATGAAAAACAGCAGGAGTTCGACCGCGCACCCTTCGGGATCACCGGCCTTGAGACCGCGCTGCCGCTCGTTCTGCGCCTGGTGAGCGACGGCCACCTTACGCTGGCCCGGATGGTGGACGCGCTCAGCTGCGCCCCCGCTCGCATCTTCCATCTCGAGGGGGGCAGCCTCAAGCCCGGCACGCCCGCCGACGTAACCGTGTTCGACCCCGACTGTAATTGGATTTACGATCCCGCCGAGTCGCTCTCCAAGAGCCGCAACTCACCTTTTACGCAATGGCAATTCCGCGGACGCACCCTCTATACCATCGTCGGGGGACGGGTCGTCTTTACTGCCCGCCAGTGACCGGCACCTTCAAATCCAGGCGAACGTCCGGCTGCGTTTCATACTCCGAGTCGGTGCGCGCCGGGCTCCGGCGCCCCTTCCATTCGGCATACACCTCGTAGCTCACGTTGGGCGTCAATTGGTGAAAACTATACTGGCCGTTGTCGCCGGTAATCACCGTATGGATAACCCGCGTGCGCTGGTCTTTCATATACACGATTGCGCCCGGCAGGGGATGGCTCTCCGCATCCTGCACCGTCCCATGCACGCTACGCCCCAGGCGCGGTTGATTGACTTGCCGCGCCCCCGCCGGGCCCAGCAACCCCAGGGCCAGGCCTGCCGCCGCAGCCAATTTAGCGACGCGGCTCACTCGTCGTCGCTCTCCGGGTCGGTGAGGGTATCGTCTTCGTCATCGTAGCCGGCCTCTTCCTCGTCCTCATCTTCATCCTCGTCGTCTTCGTCGTCGTCCTCGTCTTCCTCATCGTCGTCGTCGTCGTCGAGGTCGTCATCATCGGCGCCGAAGCGCTGCAGCTCCAACGGATGCGGATTGACCACTTCAAAATGTGCTCCGCAACCGGCGCAGCTTACCACGCCGCCCTCCAAAAGTTGCTCTTCGTCCAAATCCAAATCCGCTTCGCATGCGGGACATGAAACCATGATCCCTCCTGGGATGCCGTTAAATAGAATGTTCACTGGCGAGGTATGCGTCAAGTGCTTCTCCTTCGATTCCAAAACTCTGGTTGTTTCGAAACGCCCCTACGTTTAAGATACACAGGTTCGTACTCCGGTGGAGCACCCTATGCCAATCAAATCTAAAATCGCCGTTTCCCTGATGTCCAGCGTCGTCGCCGTCGGCCTGGCGCAAGCTCCGAAAGCCGCCCCACCGGCGACCGCCGTTCAGGCCCCCATCATTAAAGTCTCCGAGTTGGCCAACCGCCCCGTGCCCCACGATGCCCGCGCCGCCCAGATCATTGCCTCGATCTCCCCGGCCCGCATCAAGCAGATTGACGACAAGCTGATCAGCTTCGGCACCCGCGTCAGCACTTCCGACAAACTCGCCAACGGCGAGACACAAAGCACGGCCACCCGGGGCGTGGTTCCGGCGCGGGAATGGATCCGCTCCCAGTTCCAGGCCATCTCCGATGCCAACGGCGGGCGACTCAAGGTCAGCATTGATACCTTCGATATCCCCAAGGGCTCGCGCGTGCCGCAAGATCAGACCATGTCGAATGTCGTCGCCATTTTGCCCGGCACCGATCCCAACGACAAGCGCATTTTTGTGGTCAGCGGCCATTATGATTCCATACCTGCCAACTTCGACTTGGACGCGCCGGGGGCCAATGACGATGCCAGCGGCACGATTGTTTCTATGGAATCGGCCCGCGCTCTAGCCAAATTTCAATTCCCCGCCACCATCGAGTTCCTGGCCGTCGAAGGCGAGGAACAGGGCCTAGACGGCAGCCGTCACGCCGCCGAAGCCGCCAAAGCGGCCGGCCAGGACATCGCCGCCATGCTCGACGACGACATTGTCGGCGGCGATCAGACGCCCGGCTATGAAAATAAAAGCATCGTACGGATATTCAGCCAGGGTATTGATCCCAAAGCAACACCTCAGGAACTCGCCCGCATCGCCGCCAACGCGTTTGAGAACGATTCGCCCTCGCGCGAGGTCGCCCGCTTCGCCTCCGAAGTGGCCCACCAATATCTACCCACCTTCATGGCCCTGCTCGAGTACCGTCCGGACCGCTTTCAGCGCGGCGGAGACCACACGTCTTTTCTGAATGCCGGCTATCCAGCGGTTCGCATCACTGAATTCCACGAGAACAGCAACCACCAGCACGTGCCCTTAAGCGTTACCCCTGAAGGCGTGGAGATGGGCGATCGAGGCAAATGGATCAGCCCCACCTACATTGCCAATGTCGCGCGCGTGAATGCACTGACGCTGGCGGCGCTGGCATCCTCGCCCCTGCCGCCTGAACACGTTTATTTCCGCGGCGGTCAGTCCATCGGCACCCCGGTGCAATGGTCTCCGGTCGAGGGCGCCGCCAGCTACCGGGTTCTGCTCCGGCCGACTGCTTCGCCGCAATGGACGATCCGCATTCCCGCGCCCGCCGTCGCCGTGCCAGCGTCTGCAAACCCGCCGGCCGCCGACGCTCCGCCAGCGCCACCCATGTACCAGATCACCATTCCGCAATCGCCCGATAACTATCTCATTGCCATGGTAGCGGTTGACAAACAGGGTCACGAAAGCTTGCCCACCCTGGGCACCGCCGCCCCGCGCGGGCGCGGCCGCGGCGGTCGCGGCCCCGGCGGCCGCTAGGGCGCCCGCAAGGCTCGCACAACATCGGTCCCCGCCGCCCGCAGCGCCGGCACGGCGCTCGCCACCAGCGCCACGGCCAACATACAACCGGCCGCGCTGGCCAGCGTCAGCACATCGCCGGAGGTGACCCCGAACAACAAGCTGCCCACCAGCCGCCCCAAAGCCAGTGTCGCTAAACCGCCCGCCGCGATGCCCGCGAGCGCCAGCCCTGTGCCGTATGCGGTTATTTGGCGCACAATGTTCCCACGCTCCGCGCCCAGCGCCATGCGGATGCCGATTTCCTGCGTCCGCTCGGTGACCCGGTAAGCCAGAAGCCCATACAGCCCAATCGCGCTCAGCAGCAGGGCAAGTGCGGCGAACACGCCAGTGAGCTGGGCGGCGACGCGCGGCGGCTCAAGCGATTGGGCGATGACATCGGTGTAAGGCGCAACGCCGGTCACCCGAGCGCTTCCATTCACCGCGCCGACCGCCGCCCGCAACTGGGCGCCTGAGGCGACGCCGCGCACCACCCACCACGCCGCATTGTTGGTCTCCTGCGCCGCGGGCACATAAACCGTCAACCGTGCCGGCTGATCGAGCGTTTCGACCTTCACGTCGCCAACCACACCCACTATGGTTCGCGGTCCATCCATGCCCGACGCGAAGACTTTTTGCCCAATGACGCCCATTCGCACTTGTCCGCCCAAAGCTGCCGCCGGAACGCCGCCATGAGCAAACCATCGCCGCGCCAAGTTTTCGCTCACCACCACCACGCGGGCCGAGGCCGCTGTATCGCCGGTGTTAAAATCGCGCCCGGCTTCGAGCGGCATGCCCAGCGCGGCAAAGCTTCCAGGTGTTGCCCAGCGATACTCGACAGAACGGCCCAGCTCCGGCGCGCTCGCCGGTTCCCCGGGTATATTGCCCTGCCCCTCGAGCGGAAGCAGCGACATGCTGGCTACCGCCGTAACGCCCGGTATCGCTCGCAATTTCGCGGTGACCCCCTCTACAAACTGCTGCCAACCTGCCGGCGGGCCCTGGGTGGGTAGCACCGTCTGCATTACCGTCGCACCGTTCGGATCAAATCCCAGCGGTTGTTGCTCCAAGCGCCACAAACTCTTGGCCAACAGCCCCGCCCCCCAAAGCAGCAACAGCGCCAACGCCACCTGGCCCACCAAGAGCCCATCGCGGAGCTTGCTGCGCGGCTGAAACCGGCCGGGCATCAAGCGAACTTCACTCTGTCGCAATGCCGCTAATCCGAAGCCCACGCTGGCGACGAAGGTAATGCCCAGCACGAAGGCCAGAACCCGTCCATCCAATGCAACGCCCCAGGCCGGCATCCTGTCGGCGGTGGCTCGGATTGCCAGTTCCGCCAGACCCAGACCAGCCAGCGCCCCGCCGGTAGCCAAAGCGATTCCTTCCGTCAGGAACTGTGTGAAGAGCTGCCCCCGAGCCGCACCCAAAGCCCGCCGCAGCGCCACTTCCTCCCGCCGCGCCAACGCTCGCGCCAGCACCAATGCGGCCACATTGCCGACGGCGATCAGTAGTAGTAGCGCCGCGAAGGCAAAGAGAAACCATAACCGTTGGCTTACCGTATGCGCTTCGACCGCTTGAAATCCGTCGAGCGTAATCGCTGCCATCGAGGCCATTGGCATGAGCCCGGCCCGCTTCATCTGCTGGCTCAGTAATCGCGCTTCCTGGCTCGCCTGCGCCAGTGTTGCGTCGGGCCGGAGCCGCCCCACTACCTGCGTGTTCGTTCCGGTGTCACCCAGGCCGCCGCCATCCAGGGGCAGGGAAGCGTAGACCCCGATCCCCCGATGCTGAAAATCGAATCCCGCCGGCATCACTCCGACAACGGTGATTTGCCTGTTCCCCAGTTTCACAACGCGCCCGAGTGCATCGCTGCTACCGCCGAAGTCCCGCTCCCAAACGTCATGGCTAATGACCATCGTCCGGGGCCGGTCAACGTTGCGTCCAAGGGCCGGCGTCGTTCCCAGACTTCGGAAAAATCCATCCGTAACGTAAAGTCCATCCAGCCAATCAATACCGCCGGATTGCGATAACGGCAGCGTGCCCGTGCCCCGATAGGCGCCCACAGCGGCGAGCGACCGCGCGTGATCACGGAGATAGACAAACTGGGGCCCGGTTACGAAGGGCTGCACAACATGTGAGGTGTATTCCAGTTGCGCCTCGACCATGCGCCCCGCGTCCGGATAGGGCAGCGGACGCAGCATGACCGCGCTGACCACGGAAAACAGCGCGGTGGTCGCGCCTATTCCCAGCGCCAATGTCGCCATCGCCGCCAGCGTAAACCCGGGCGAACGCCGCAGCCGCCGCGCCCCGAGGCGCAGTCCGCTGCCCAGCGCCGAAACCCACGGCCACAGCCAGACGCCGCTCGCATCTTGCCGCATAGCCCACTCGTTGCCCCATTCCCGCCGCGTGAGGGGGCCTGTGTCAGCCTCGCGCAGGCTGCGGTGCGTTGCCATTTCCTCCTGCAGCTCGCGCTGTGTTCGCCGCCAGTGCAGCCATACCCGCAGGCGCGCGATCATTCCTGCCATTGCAGCACCTTGGCGATGGCGCCCGCCATGCGTTCATACTCGGCCCGTTCGCGCGCCAACTGTTTGCGTCCGCGCGCGGTGAGCGTGTAATACCGCGCCCTCCGGTTGTTCTCCGAGGTGCCCCACGCGCCGCTCACCCAGCCCCGCAGAAGCAGGCGCTGCAGCGCCGGGTAGAGCGAGCTCTCTCCCACCTCGAGCACGTCTTCGGATATCTGTTTCAGCCGCAGTGCAATCCCGTAGCCATGGGCCGTGCCCCGCTCGAGTGCCCGCAAAATCAGAAGGTCCAGTGTTCCCGGCAAAATATCCATGCCAGCTCCCATCGTCTGTCGATGGGAATAGCATACCTCAAACCGGGAACTTACGCTCCAACGCCCCCACCCTCGCCTCCAGCTCCGCCACGCGCTCGCCCAGCGAGCGCACCGCGCCCGTCGACGGCTCATACGCAGGCGCCGATTCCGCCGCCACGGCGCCGCACAACAGGTGCGCGTAGCGAGATTCCTTAGTGCCAGGCTGCCGCGCCAACATCGCCGCCAAGGGCGGATCATGCTCCATCAACTGGTGCAGCACCCGCATCACCTCATCCAGTTCCGTGAAGTCGTACATGCGTTCACAGCGTCCGCGCAATTCCCCGGGCGTCTGCGGTCCGCGCAGCAACAGCATGCAAACCACCGCCGCCTGCCCGCGCGTGAGGTTCAGCGCCTCCTGCATGCGATGCTCGAATTTCACGACGCGCCCTTCGGGCCGCGTCCCCACCAAGCCCTTTTCCTGCAAATTGCGCGCCGCAAGCCGGACGTCGTCCTCGCTCAGCGCCATCACCGGATCCCGGTTCGACTTCTGATTGCAGGCGTTCATGAGCGCGTTCAACGACATCGGATAATACTCCGGTGTCGTGACCTGCTTTTCCATTAAAGCACCCAGGACGCGGGCTTCATGTTCCGTGAGGCGCCACGGCAGTTCCATAGTTCTCTGCTCCCGGTTCCATTATATTGTGATAGGATTCAGCGGTTATCACAGTTCCCACATTCGAGGAGACTTCTATGCGTATCCGCACCCTCAGCCCGCTTGTCGCCGCAATTTCGCTGTGCCTCATCGCTCCGCTGTTCGCCCAACGCGGCGCGCCTGGAGGTCCGGAACGCACCACCCAGCCCCCGGTCCCGCGCTTCTACTACATGGGCCCCGCCACAGGCGGACGCATTGCCTCTGTCGTCGGCGTCCCTGGCGATCCCAATGTCTACTACGTGGGCAATGCCAGCGGCGGCCTTTACAAGTCCACCGACGGCGCCAAGACGTTCGTCCCGATCTTTGACAAGCAGGATGTCGCCGCCATTGGCACGCTCGCCCTCGATCCCTCCGACCCCAACACGATCTGGGTTGGCACCGGCGAACCTTGGGTCATCCGCGCCAGCGACGTTGAGGGCGATGGCGTCTACAAATCCACCGACGCCGGCGCCACCTGGCAGCACATGGGCCTCGCCGATTCCGGGCGCATTGCGCGTATCGTGGTGAACCCGACCAACTCCAATATTGTCTTTGTCTGCAGCGAAGGTCATCTCTCCGGTGTGGGCGAAAAGGGCATTTACCGCTCTGATGACGCCGGCGCCAATTGGAAGCGGGTTCTCTATGTTGATCCCACCACCAGTTGCTCCGGCCTCGCTCTCGACCCGAATCACCCCGATACAATGATCGCCGGCATGTGGACAGTGCAGGAACACACCTACGCCGAGACCAGCGGCGGCTCCGGCAGCGGCGTCTACCTCTCCCACGACGGCGGACTCACCTGGACCAAAGCCACCAACGGTATGCCGCACGCGCCGATCGGCAAGGTCGAGGTCGCCATCGCGCCCTCTGACGGCAAGCGCATGTACGCGCAAATGCAGACCGCGGACCAAGGCTCGCTCTGGCGCTCCGACGACGGCGGCGACACTTGGAACGTTGTGAGCTGGGATCGCTCGCTTATCGGCCGCGCTGGCTACTACTTCCGCATGGCGGTCAACCCTTATAACGAAGACGAAGTGCTGATCTCCAGCAGTGGCTTCCACCGTTCGCTCGATGGCGGGCACCTCTTCACCGGCAACGGCGGCGCTCGCGAGGCCGGTCCGGCGCAGGCCAGTTGCGGCGACTGCCACGACATCTGGATGGATCCCAAGATCAAGGGACGCTATGCACTGACCGAAGACGGCGGCTCCAGTATTTCCACCGGCACCGGCGCCGTGCTCAACGTCTCCCTCCCCAACGGCCAGATGTACCACGTCGCCAGCGACAATCGCGTGCCCTACTGGCTGTACTCCAATCGTCAAGACAATGGCACCTGGCGCGGGCCCAGCACCATTTCTGAATCCATCGGCAACGCCCGCATGCCCGCCGACACCTTCATGCCCTACTCCGCCGGCTTCGGCGGCCGCGGCGGACGTGGCGGACGCGGTGGTCCAGCTCCCGCCGAACAAGCTTCAACCGAATCGTCGCTGGTCGGCGGTCCGCCCTATGCCGCCGCCGCAGCCGGACGCGGTTTCGGCCCCGCGCTGCCGCAATGGCAATCCGGCATTGGTGGCTGTGAATCGGGGTTCACCGTTCCCGATCCCACCGATGCCAACATCGTCTGGGCCAGTTGCTACGGCAACAAACTCACCCGCTACGATGCTCGCGAAGGCGAGTCGCATTCGGTCGAGCCCTGGATGATTTCGCTCGACTCGCCCCCCAATGAGGCCAAGTACCGCTGCCATTGGACCTCGCCGGTGGCCATCGACCCGTTTAACCACAACGCCGTCTATTACGGCTGCCAGATGGTGCTGAAGACGACCGACCAGGGCAACTCCTGGACCGAGTTCAGCCCCGACCTATCGACCAAGAACCCGTCGCGCATCGTTTCCAACGGCGGCATCGAAGGCGACAACCTCGGCCAGTTTGACGGCGAGGTGGTTTGGGCCATCGCTCCCTCGCCGATTCAGGCGGGCCTGGTCTGGGCCGGAACGAACGACGGCAAACTCTGGTACACCAAGGACGGTGAGGTGAAAACCGGCTCTGCCAAGTGGGTCGATGTCTCCGCCAACCTGAAACTTCCGCCTTGGGGCGCCATGGCGCAGATTTCGCCCTCGAATTTCGATCCCGGCACCGCTTACGTAGCCGTCGATTACCACCTCATGGACAACCGCAAGCCCTACGTAATGAAGACCACGGACTTCGGGGTCACATGGAAAAACATCACTAGCAATCTCCCCACCGGCAACGCCCTTGACTACGTCATCGCGGTCGCTGAAAATCCCAACCGCAAGGGCATGCTCTTCGCGGGCACCGGACACGGGTTCTTCTATTCGATGGACGACGGCGGCAACTGGACCCGCTTCGACACCGGACTGCCGCCCGCGCCGGTGACATGGATCAACATTGAAAAACGTTTCCACGATGTGGATATCTCGACCTACGGCCGCGGCCTTTACATCCTGCCCGACATCTCCGTGCTCGAGCAGACGGGCAAACTCGAACCGGACAATGCCGACCATCTGTACAAGCCCGGGCCGGTGTTCCGCATGGCGCGCGATGTTTATCCCACGGCCGCCGAACCCGCTCGCCCGCAGTTCCAATTTACGCTGGCCGAGAATCCCTCCGG
>JANWLQ010000156.1 GCA_025450725.1 Terriglobales bacterium | reverse complement strand
CCTCGATCGCCAGCCCGAACTGCAGCAGACCATCGCGGAACGCCTCGACCACGAACACTCGGCCATGCTCATCGGCGAGATCACCTGGGCTCCGAACAACGCCCCGCGCACCTCCGCGCAACTGGTCAACGCTGATGGCACCCTCGGTCCCCGCTACGACAAAGCCCATTTAGTGCCCTTCGGCGAGTACGTCCCCCTGCCCGACTGGTTGAAGCAATCGGCGGGCGTGGGCAAGCTGGTGCAGGCGGTCGGCGATTTTGTGCCTGGCCCCGGTCCCGTCGTGATGCACCTCGGTTCCCACCGCTTCGCGACCATGATTTGCTACGAGTCAATCTTCCCCGGTCTGGCCCGCAGCGACGTCCAGGCCGGCGCCGAGTGGTTGGTGAACCAATCCGACGACAGTTGGTACGGCCACTCCTCGGTCGCCGCCCAGGGCCTGATGATGGCCCGCGTCCGCGCCATGGAAAATCGCCGCTGGCTCCTGCGCGACACTGACGACGGCATCACGGCCGTGGTTGACCCCTACGGACGCGTCACCGCCCAATTGCCGCGCTTCGCACCCGCCTCTCTCGACGCCGCTTTCGCCCCCGAAACCCATCTGACCTTCTACACCCGCTACGGCGACTGGCTCGCCTACGCCTGCCTGTTGGGAATTCTGCTGCTTCTGGTGGCCGGCTTCATGCCCGCCGCACGCTCGGGATCGAGAATGCGCCGCAGCTGAGCCGCGGGCAGCAGGCGTTGTTCCAGCGCCAACTCCACCAGCGGTCGCCCGGTGCGCAGCGACTCTTGCACCAGCTTGGCGGTGCGCGTGTAACCGATGTGGGGGTTGAGCCCGGTGGCCAGCGCCAAGGTCGCATCAGCATAGGCGCGGCAGCGCTTGGCGTTGGCCTGGATGCCTTTTACGCAGCGATTCGTGAACGCATCGAGCGCGCTCGCCAGAATCGTCGCCGAATCGAGCGTCGCCAGCGCCATCGCCGGCATCATCACGTTGAGTTCCAACTGCCCGGCTTGTACCGCGAGCGCGGCGGCAACGTCATTGCCAACCACCTGAAACGAAACCATCGCCAGCATCTCCGGCATCACCGGGTTCACCTTGCCCGGCATGATGGACGAGCCCGGCTGCAGCGCGGGCAGCTCAATCTCAGCCAGTCCGGTCATCGGTCCGCTGGCCAGCAGCCGCAGGTCGTTTGATATGCGAATCAGTTCCAGCGCCAAGTTGCGCATCGCCGACGAGGCGCGCGCCACCGGCTGCTGACTTTGCATCGCCTGAAACAAATCGGGCGCCGTGCGCCACCGGTGCCCTGTGTGTTTCGACAATTCGCGCAACGCCAGCGCCGTCGCCCGCCGATTCGCGTTGAGCCCGGTGCCGGCGGCACTCCCACCCAGCCCCAGTTCTAAGAGCTCGTCGGCGGCTTGCGCCAACTCGCGATGGCACGCCGCTAACGCCGCCCCGTACGCCCCAAGTTCTTCGCTCAGCCAGAGCGGCACCGCGTCCTGCAAATGAGTGCGTCCGGATTTTACAATTCCTGCAAACTGCCGCGCCTTGGCGCGAAACGCGTCACCCGCGCGCTCGACCGCCGCCAAGAGCGGATCGAACTCCATCCGCAGCGCAATGCGCAGTGCGCTGGGGAAGGTGTCATTGGTGGACTGCCCCAGGTTGACGTGATCGTTGGGATGGACAACGTCATAAGCCCCGCGCCGCCCGCCCAGCAGCTCCGCCGCGCGGTTGGCGATCACTTCGTTCACGTTCATGTGAAACGACACTCCGGCGCCCGCCTGAAACGCGTCCACGACAAAATGCTGGTCCAGTTGGTGCTCGGCGACTTCCCGCGCCGCCCGGGCT
Organism: Terriglobales bacterium; assembly: GCA_025450725.1. GTDB lineage: Bacteria > Acidobacteriota > Terriglobia > Terriglobales > SCQP01 > SCQP01. Next base: position 8,650 of record JANWLQ010000156.1, on the reverse strand, counting down.
ATCGCTCGCGCGGTGGTGCGCGGCAGCAGTCCGAGTCCGCCGTTGGCCTCGGCCATGCACGCCTTCAGCCATCCGTACGCCGCGATCAGCGCCGGCGCCGCCCGCCGTCCGCTGATCGGGTAGTTCTCGACCGCGCGCTGGGTTTGGGCGCCGTAGAGGGCGCAGCGGGGGACCAGAACCGGGCCCAGGGAGTCGCGCTCGCGGCGGGTGGATGGGTTGCGTGGCATACGTACTCCATAATAAAATAGTTGTATTGTTCTAGAATGCCAGTATGGGTATTCCGAGATTATATCGATCCGCGCGGAACCAACCCAATTCGCCAATGGCTGGACTCGCTGCCGAAAGCGGCGGAAATGAAAATCAGAGTTCGCATCGAATTATTATCGGGGCTGGCAAACTGGCCGCCGCAATATGTCAGCAGCCTGAAAATGGCTCCGGGGATTTGCGAAATGCGGGTGGTGTGCCAAAACGTTCAATACAGGCCACTCGGCTTCTTCGGGCCAACTCGGAACACGTACACCTTGGTGCACGGCGTTATCGAAAAAGGGGGCAAGTTGCCCCGGTCGGCATTGGCGATAGCGGAGCGGCGAATGAGCGAGATCAAATGCGATTTCAGAAGGAGCAGGGAGCATGAATTCTCAACAAGAAGCGCTGATTCACAGTCTTCGCGATCGTAGCGCGAGAGATAGCTTTTCCGAATCTTTAATTGCCGAGCGGCTTCCGATGAAAATTCGCGCGTTGCGGATGGACAGGAAACTGACCCAGGCGGAAATGGCAACCCGGATGGACCGCACGCAAGCCTGGGTAGCCAAGCTGGAGGATCCAGCTTACGCCAAGTTCAGTTTGGCGACATTGCTCAAAGTGGCACGGGCACTCGACGTTGGACTGAGTGTCGACTTCGTGCCGTTTTCGCGCCTGGCGCGGGAGGTTGTCGCGTTTTCTGAACGTGATCTGCAGGTGCGGAGTTTTGACGAGGAAATCGTTTCGGAACAAAAAATGTTGGCGTTCGGCCAAATGCAGGCGAGCGCGGTGGGAAGTTCGGCCGCGGAAATGGCTGGATTTTCCGTTTACCAGGGCGGGGCAAGCTGGAGCGACGCTGCGCCAGAACGGCGGGCCGCGAATGCCTAAGTCCAAGGTAGAGGTGCAGGCGATCCAACTCGCACGATCGATCTGGTTGATTAACATAAACGAGCTGAATCCGACAGGCCGCGCCATATACCCGGAACTGCTGCCGCGGCTGCGTGAGGTATACGGGTTTGTCGGAGCACCGGATCGTGTCACCGAGGAATCGGAAAAAAACGGGCTTAAGTTCACCGGCGGCGTGTTCAAGAATCATCGCGGAGAAAGGATCGCCATCGACTTCACTATTTTCAATGATGGACTGGTGGCCTCCAGTCGCTCGAACACGCGCGATACAGACGAATTTTTAGGCGACGCCATGCGGAAGGCGGCCGACGAATTTGGGCTAAACGATGATGTCAAAGCATTTCGCAGCTGCACACATGCCAGTGAAATTTTATTTCGAATGCCTTATTCGCTCGACAGCTTAAATCCGGGATTGGAGGCGTTGGCCGAGCATTTGCGAGTTTTAGCGGGGAAGGATGGGATCCGGTCGAGTTGGGAAGCCAGTGTGGTGGCCATGGTTCCGGACCCGGTGCACTCGTCCAATTGGAAGAATCAGCAATTCAGGATCGAGCGGCGCGTTGATGCCGGCTTCGACGAATTCCGATATTATTCATTCGCACCGGTAACGACCGATGGCCACATTGAGCTGATCCAGGAATTTGTGGCGCTGTGTGAGCGTTACAACACCCGCGCCAAGCGCAAGACGAGGTAGAGTCCAGGCCGATGCGGTTTGGCCCGACATTACTACTGTTGGCTTTGGGGTTGCAATTCGGATGCTGCGGGCGGGCGCCATTGCCGGGCAAAGCAGAGCCAGCCTTGGCCGCGATGTTGGCGACGGCGGAGGCAGCGCAAGCTGGAGCTAGTCTGGCGCGCGGGCGGGCTGCGTCGCCTGAGATTCGCAATCTCGCCGACCAGGTTGAGCGCGATACGACACGTTTCATGGCTCGGGTGCGCGGGCTGGCCCAGGCCAACGGGGTTGAGATCGTTCGTGTTGAACGGCCGGCTCAGGGGCAACTGGCGGAACTGACAGCGGATAGGAGCGGCGACTTCGATCGAAAATATCTGGTTTACAACTATGGCGCGCTCACGCAACTGGAGCGGCAACTGGAGGCCGGCCAGGCGGGCGTATGGCCGGAGCTGGCGCGGTTTGGCCCGGTGCTGCGGCAGAGCCAATTTCTCTCGGGCTGGTGTTTGGGCCACTGCCTGGTGGGGCGATCGCGGTGACAACCTCGGCGTCGCTCCGCGAATATGGGATGGCCGGCCTCGTGGGAGGCGCGCTGGTGCTGGTCGGGCTGGTGGTGGGAGCGGCGGTGACGGGCGAGCCGTATTGGGCGCCGCTGCGCTGGAGCGCGGCGTTGCTGGGTTCGGAGCCGGCGCTGATCATGGCGGGACAGGCGCGCGGGGGATTGAGTTTGCCGGCGGTCGTGGTTTTCGGGGCGCTGATTCATTTTGGGGTGGCGATTGCGCTGGCGTGGGTATTTTTTCGAATCGAGCCTTCGGTGCGGACTTCATCGAAATTGGCGATTGCCGGATGTGGAATGGCCTATGGCTTGGGGGCGTGGGCCCTCATGAACTGGATATTTTTGCCGTTCTTTGACTTTGTGATGGCAGAGCGTCTGGCCTTGATGCCGGGGGTGTTTTTAGGCGCAGCGCTGGGGTATGGCGCGGTGCTGGGATTGTTTGCGGCGCGGCGAGCGTGTTAAACTGGGGCATGATCTCGCTTACACCCAAAGCCATTGAGAAAGTCAAGGAAATCATGGGCCAGCAGCAACCTGTGCCCGGCGGCCTGCGGGTCGCTGTGGTGGGCGGAGGCTGCAGCGGGTTCAGCTACTCCATGCAGTTCGACAACGGCTCCGCGCAGGACAAGACCTACCAGTACGAGGACCTCAAGGTCTTCATTGACCCCATGAGCCTCATGTACCTGGACGGCGTGGAGGTCGACTTCCTGGAGACGCTCGAAGGCTCCGGCTTCAAGTTCAACAACCCCAACGTGAAGCACACCTGCGGCTGCGGCTCCTCGTTCCAGGTCTAGACTCCGGCCCGGCGGCGCCCCATGGCGTCAAAGCCAGTTTTCACCATCGCCGACTAGGGGTTGGACGAGCCCGATGGCCCGCATTTTGAACGGAGCGATGGGGAGCTCATCCCATCGCCTCCGACTACCCACAATCACAGCGAAGTGCGCGGCCGTCTCTAGTTCCAGTTGGCGCGGACGCGCTTAATGGCCCGCTGAGCGGGCTCATACCGCGGGTTCGACGTGAGCGCCTGCGCATACTGATCTTCCGCCTGCCCCAGCCGGCGCAAACGTTCATAAATCCGCCCCAGATTAAAGCGCGCAAAGTAAGGGCTGGCGTACCGCGGCGACGAGGCCGCCTTCTCCAGCCACGGCACGGCTTCGAGCAGCCGCCCCTGCTCAATCAAATAAGCGCCAATGTCGTTGTACGGATTGCCGAATTCCGGGTCCAGTTCGATTGCGCGCTGGCACTCCTCGATGGCGCGGGCGTAGTCCCCCTGAAACGAATAGGCCCACCCGCGAAACGTATACGCCTCCGCCGTCGGGTCGAGTTTGATGGAAGCCGTGTACAGTTCCACGGCCTGCTCCAGGTCGCCCCGCATCTGGGCCCGGTAGGCCTGCCGAAACAGCTCCCGCGCTTCGTCCGCCCGCTGGCGTGGATTATCCATGCAAGCCCCCATTATTCTTCGCCGTCTTGCACCGGCACAAGGCCACGGCTCAAAACGGTAAACTATAGCCAGTGAAAATCGCACTGGCCCAGATCAATCCCACCGTCGGCGCGCTCGAGGGAAACTACCGGAAAATCGTCGAATTCGCCTCCCGGGCCCGCGCCCAGGGCGCGGAACTGGTGATTTATCCCGAAATGACGATTTGCGGCTATCCGGCCCGCGACCTGGTCGAAAAGCCCGAGTTCGTTTCCGAGAGCCTGGCCTGGCTCCGCCGCGCCTCCCGCGACTCCCCCGGCGTCGCCCTGCTCTGCGGCTGCGCCACCCCGGCTGCCGCGACCACCGGCAAGAGCGTCCATAACAGCGCCCTGGCCCTGCTCGACGGCGAGGTGATTTTCCAGCAGTCAAAAATGCTGCTCCCCACCTACGATGTATTCGACGAGTTGCGCAACTTCGCCCCTGCCAACCAGCAGCGCATCTGGCGCTGGCGCGGCATGCGCATCGCTGTCACCATCTGTGAAGACGCGTGGAACGACAAGAACTACTGGCCCAAACACCAAGCCCGCCTGCTCTACGCCCGTGACCCGGTCGAGGAACAAATGCGCTCCGGCGCCGATTTCCTCATCAACATTTCCGCCTCGCCGTATTCGGCGGGCAAGATTGCTCTCCGGCAGGAAATGCTCGGCGCCATCGGACGCGAGTACCAGGTGCCGGTCGTATTCGTGAATCAAGTCGGTGGCAACGACCAGCTGATCTTCGACGGTTGCTCGATGGTAATGGGAGCTGACGGCACACTCCGCGCCCGCGCCGCCTGCTTCGGCGAAGATCTTCTGGTGGTTGAATCCGACCGCGGCCGCGGCGAAATTCGCCCGGTGCCCGAGTCCGAAACCGCGGCCATGGCCGAAGCGCTCGTGCTCGGCACCCGCGACTACGTGGTGAAGTGCGGCTTCGAGCATGCCGTCCTCGGCCTCAGCGGAGGCGTTGACTCAGCCGTCACCGCGGCGATTGCCGTCGAGGCGCTCGGCGCGGCAAACGTCCGCGCGGTGTACATGCCCTCGCGCTACTCCAGCCACGAGAGCGAACGCGATGCGCGCGCCGTGGCCCAGGCGCTCGGCATAAAGCTCGAGACCGTCCCCATCGAGCCGCTGTTCGAAGCCGCACTCGCCCAGGCGCCCGCTGGGTTGACCAACGCCAGAAGCCACGCCGCCGACGTCGCCCGGCAAAACCTGCAATCCCGTCTGCGCGGCCTGCTGCTCATGGCCGACTCCAATGTCAATGGCGGATTGGTGCTCACCACCGGCAACAAAAGCGAACTCGCCATGGGCTACTGCACCCTGTACGGCGACATGGCCGGTGGCTTGGCCGTGATCGCCGACGTCCTAAAAACCCAGGTCTACGCCCTCGCCCGCCGCTTCCACCTGCCCGAGGCCGTAATCCTCAAAGCGCCCACGGCCGAATTAAAGCCTGACCAGGTAGATCAGGACGATCTCCCGCCCTACGACATTCTCGACGCCGTAATCGAGCGCTACGTCGAGCGTTACCGCAGCCCCGAGGCGATCGCCGAGGAACTGAACCTCGCCCCCGAGCTGGTGCAATCCCTCGTCCGCCGCATGGACTACAGCGAATACAAACGCCAGCAAGCCGCCCCCGGCCTCAAAGTCTCGACCAAGGCATTCGGATTGGGCCGCCGCCTCCCCATCGCCCAGCGCTATGAAGCCCCGCTCGTCCCCGGCGGCTGTTTGCCGACGCTACGCTAGTACAGAATCGAGCGTTGGGAAGTCTGGTGACCACAGTCCGGACCGGCGCTCGTCCCCCATTCGCGTACGGTCCAGCCTGGTGGCATAATTAAGGGCAATGCGAGTCATGCATCGTGTATTTGTAGTGGCTATTTTCCTGCTCGGCTTGGTCTGGGCGCAGGCGCCGGCCAGCGCCGCGAAATTCCCGAGCGACGCCGAACTGCGCGTCCGCCTGGCCGCCTTTCTCGACCGCACCATTGGTTATCAGCAACTCGATAAAATTGACGTGCAGTCCATCTCGGCCCCCGACCCCAGTGGCCTGCGCACCGCGAAAGTGCTGCTCGAAAAAGGCACGCAAAAGCAAATGGGCAGCTTCCTGATTACCGCCGACGGCAAGGAGATCGTCGAGGGCGAAAAGAGCACGCTCAGCGCCGATCCCTGGGTCGAGACGCGCGAACACATTGACACCCGAGGCGCTCCGGCCATCGGCGCCGCCGACGCCCCGGTGACGATCGTCGAGTACAGCGATCTCGAATGCCCCTTCTGTCGTCAGGAGGCGCAAAGTATTGACCAGCTCATGAATGAGCAGCCCGGCAAGTTGCGCGTCATCTTCAAATATTTCCCTCTCGTGGAAATTCACCCCTGGTCCATGCAAGCCGCCGAGGCGGCCGTCTGCGTCGCCGATCAGGATCCCAGCCAGTTCTGGAATTTCGAGAAAGCCGTCTTCGAGGCTCAGGATCAGATCAACCCCGCTAACGCCGCCGGCCGCCTGCGCGATTTCGCCTTGGAGTCCGGCGCGAAACCGGCGCCCTACGCCGCCTGCCTGGCCAACCCGGCCACCAAGGCCAAGATCGACGCCTCCATCGCCAACGGCAAGTCTGTCGGCGTGGTCAGCACCCCCACGCTATTTGTGGATGGACGCCTCATCCCCGGCGCCATCGCCGAAGATCAATTGAAGCTACTGGTTGACCACGAATCTACCTTTGCCTCCTCCAAAATCGTCGGCCAGCAGTGCGGCAGTTGCAAGGTGCTTCCGCCCATCAAGCACTAACCTATGCCCGAGGACAAGGCATGGCGCCAGTTGGGCAAGTACATGGGCCTGGGTTTCCTCCTGCCCTGTGCGGCGTTCGTCGGCCTGGCGATTGGCTATGGACTGGATCACGCCCTCCACACCGGTAAGGTCTTCGAACTGATCTGTTTGTGCCTCGGCCTGGCTGCAGGATTCTTGCAGATCTACCGTGCTGCGGTCGGCAAGTAATGTCCATCGAAGACTCCGTGCTCGCGGCAAGCTCGGTCATCGGCGCGGTTGCCGCGATTGCGGTGGCCTGCAAGTGGGACCTCCCGACCGGCGTAGGCGTCGCCCTGGGCACCGCGCTCGCCGTAGTGAACCTTTACTGGCTGAAAAAGGGCGCCATGCTGGGCCGTTACGCTTTGCTTGCCCTGGCTCTATATGCTATATTTATGAGTCACTTCACCCCTTTTGTGGCGGTTTTGGCAGGCCTTCTGGCGGCCCCGGCCGGCCTCATGGTGGCCGTGATTTTTAACGTTCTATGGAAACCCAACTCTGGTTCACCCACCTCCTGAACGCCCTGCTCGGCCCGGCGGCCGCCTGGGTGCTGTCGCTATTCGGGGTGCATGTCGCGTCAACCCAAACGGTGTTCGGCAACACCATCTCCATGGAAATTCTAGTGGCGCTCATTCTCATGATCTTCGCCACCGTCGTCGGACGCCGCCTCTCCGTCGCCTCCCCCAAGGGCTGGCAGAACATGACCGAGCTCAGCCTCAAGTTCATTGAAGACCAGGGCGAGCAGATGATCGGGCACGGCGGCGGTCACCGCTTCGGATTTTTCCTCCTCACCCTGACCCTCTTCATTTTGGTGAGCAACCTGATCGGCCTCATCCCCAGCTTCCTCGCGCCCACCGCCGACATCGTCGTCACACTCGGTTTGGCGTTGGTGGTTTTCGCCGTGTACCACTCGGTCGGTATTCGCCGCCACGGGTTTGGCTACATCAAGCAGTTCCTCGGCCCGGTGTGGTGGCTGGCCCCGCTGATGTTCATCATCGAGGTGGTGGGCCACATCGCGCGCGTGCTCTCGCTCAGCGTACGTCTCTACGCCAACATGTTTGCCGGTGACATGATCATCGGCGTTTTCGTGGCGCTGCTGCCGCTGACCGGTATTGTCTTCATGGGCCTGCACTTGTTCGTGGCCCTTCTACAGACCTACATTTTCGTGGTGTTGGCCATGGCGTACCTGGGAGGGGCGCTGGCCGAGGCCCATTAGTTGTCCGGTAGTACCCCGTCCAGTGTGAGACCGTAACGCCCCAGCGCATACGGGAACCACCTCCTGCGGGGATTTTGTCTAATAGGAGTCCGATTCGTAATGTCCATTCGCAACCTGTCCCGTTCACTGGCCGGCCTGTTCCTGCTGGCCTGCGCTTCGCCCTTGTTTGCCCAAGCTACCACGGCCGCGGGTACGACCGATTTCTCCACCCTGAAAATGGGCGGCATCGCCATGGCGCTAGCCGCCGGCCTTTGCGGCATCGGCATGGGTATGGGTCTCAAGGGCACCCAGGAAGGCATCGCCCGCAACCCCGGCGCGGCGGACAACATTCGAACCGTCTTCTTCATCGGCTTCGCGTTTATCGAATCGCTGGCCCTCTACACGTTTTTGTTCGTCTTCCTCAAGTACTAGTTCCAGGAATGCGCAGCGCCGGTTCGGGGCCCACTCAGCTAATGCCGCTCCGGGCCGGCGCTTCGCATAAGCGGGAAGCGTGGCGCAGCCGCGCTGGGGCCCGCGCCCGTCAATGCTAGACTAGAGACGGATTTTCGGGCGCCTAGCTCAGTTGGTTAGAGCGCCGCCTTCACACGGCGGAGGTCATAGGTTCGAGTCCTATGGCGCCCACCATCTTAATGTTCGAGCGAGAGTTCCGTGCTGATTGAAGTCACAGATCTGAGACTGCATCCGGTCAAGTTCGACCTGCGCCTTGGCGCGGCCGATCTGGCTTCCGTGCCCGAGGTCACCGGTGAGTTGACCTTCAAGGGCGAAGCCCGCCTCGCCGGCGACGGCATGCGCCTCACCGGCCATCTGCACGGCGACATCGCTCCCGCCTGT
>JANWLQ010000155.1 GCA_025450725.1 Terriglobales bacterium | reverse complement strand
TCCAGAAAATTCGCGATCAGTTTCTTGCCGGCGAGCGTCAGGATGCTCTCGGGATGGAATTGCACGCCCTCGACCGGCAGCTCGCGGTGCCGCACCGCCATGATGACACCATTGGGGCTGCGCGCCGACACTTCAAGGCACGCGGGGACCGAGGCGGGGTCAATCACCAGCGAATGGTAACGTGTCGCGGCAAACGGCAGCGGCAGGCCGCGGAAAATCGTCTTGCCATCGTGATCAATGTCGCTGGTCTTGCCATGCATCAGGATGGGCGCGCGCACGATGCGTCCGCCAAATGCCTGCCCAATACTTTGGTGCCCCAGGCAGACGCCAAAAATCGGAATGCGGCCGGCAAAATGCCGCACCGCCGGAACGCTAATGCCGGCTTCATCGGGAGTGCACGGGCCCGGCGAGATCACCAAGGCCGCCGGACGCAGCGCCTCGATCTCGGTCAGCGACACCTGATCGTTGCGGCGCACCTCGACCGCCTGCCCCAGCTCGCCCAGATACTGGGCCAGGTTGTAGGTGAACGAATCGTAGTTGTCAATGAGAAAAATCATCGTCCGCTCAAAGTCCCGTCCGCGCCCGTTCCAGCGCGCGCATCATCGCGCCCGCCTTGCTGACGCACTCGAGAAACTCGCGCTCCGGCACCGAATCGGCGACGATGCCGGCGCCCGCCTGCACGTGCGCCATTTTGTGGCGGAACACCAGCGAACGGATCAGAATGCAGGAACTCAAATTGCCGGCGTAGTCAAAGTTCACCACCGCCCCGCCGTAGGCGCCGCGCCGGGTCGGTTCCAGCTCCTCAATAATCTGCATGGCCCGCACCTTGGGCGCGCCGGAGAGCGTGCCGGCGGGAAAGCAGGCGGCCAGGGCGTCGAACATATCGCGGTGCCCGGCCAACTGTGCCCGCACTTCGCTGACCAGGTGCTGCACGTGCGAATATTTCTCGATCGCCATCAGCGACTCGACGTTGACCGTGCCCACCTCGGCCACGCGCCCGATGTCGTTCCGCCCCAGGTCCACCAGCATGACGTGTTCGGCGCGTTCTTTTTCGTCGGCCAACAGCTCGGTTGCCAGTTCCGCGTCCAGCGCGTCGCTCGCGCCGCGCGGACGGGTGCCGGCGATGGGCCGGTAGGTGAGCCGGCGCTGCTGCACCTCGACCAGTAGTTCGGGCGAAGCGCCGAGCACGGCGACATTGCCCAGTTGCAGAAAGAACATGTAGGGCGAGGGATTGATGCTGCGCAGCGCGCGGTACACCTGAAACGGCGCCACCCCGGTCGCGACATCGAAGCGCTGCGAGAGCACCACTTGAAACGCGTCGCCGGCCTCGATGTACAGCTTCACCCGGCGCACCGCCGCCTCGAACGCGGGCCGCTCGAAGTTGGGAAACACTGGCATGGGCCCGCTTTCACCGACCGAGCGCGGCAACTGGGGCGCGCGCCGCAGCCGCGCCGCCATGGCTTCGAGATCGGCGAGGGCCTGCTGATAGGCTGCGGGGATCCCCGCGGGCGCTTCCGTGTGCACGCAGGCGACCAGCGTGATCTGCCGTTTGACGTGATCAAAAATAATCTGCCGCGAGAAAAACATGAGCAGGGCTTCGTCCAGCCCCAGATCGTTTTTGGCGCGCGACGGAATCCGCTCGAACGAGCGCACCATGTCGTACCCCAAATAGCCGACCGCTCCGGCGAGAAACGGCGGCGCGTCGGCGATGGGCGCGATGCGCCGCGCCCGCACTTCGCGCCGCGCCAACTCGATCAGGCTCAGCTCCGAGGGTTCCCAGCCCGAGGCCGCGCCCTCGCGCAGATGCCGCCGCTGCGCCACCCTCCCCTTGCGCTGGCGCATGAGATGGTCCGGATCAACCCCGAGAAACGAGTACCGGCCCAACTTCTCGCCGCCCTCGACGCTTTCCAGCAAATAGGAATACTTCGTCAACTTGCCGCGCAGCGAGTTCAGGTAGGCGGCGACCGGCGTATCGAGATCGGCCAGAATCGTGCGCACCAGCGGAATCAGATTGTATTCGCCGGCGAGGCGTTGCACCTCGCCCAAGGTCAGCGGTGGAGCGGATTCGGCCATAAATAAATGGATTGGTGAGCGGAAGCCAATATTTTACCCCAGGGGGCCGCATACAATAAAAGAATGCCGCCGGCCATGGGAGTGAACCCGAGTGCGCGTGACGAATTCGCGGTCATCACCGCCGCCCCGCGCTGGAGCGGCAAGCAGCGCGCCCTTCTCGCCGCCGCGCGCACCATCGCGCCCTGGTTCATCCGCGGCCTCGGCTGCACGATGCGCCTGGAACTCCCCAATAGCGTGCCCCCGGGCGCGTTCACCGCGCCGCCCGCGCCGGCCATCTACGTTTTTTGGCATCGTTGCCTGTTGCCCATCGCCTACGTCGCCCGCGGGCGCGGATTCGGCGTCCTCGTCAGCCAACATTTCGACGGCGAGATTATTTCGCAAGCGGCGGCCCGCCTCGGCTATCGCCTGTTCCGCGGGTCGAGCACGCGCGGCGGTCAGGACGCGCTGCTGGAGATGACCGACGCGCTCGCCGCCGGCCAACCGCTCGCGCTCACGGTGGACGGCCCGCGCGGTCCGCGCTTTCGGGCCAAGGGCGGCGCCATTCAACTAGCCCGCGCCACCGGAGCGCCCATTTACGCCCTGCACGTCTCGCCCCGCGCGGCCTGGGTGACGAAAAGCTGGGACCGCTTCCAAATCCCCAAGCCCTTCGCCCGCGCCCGTGGCGTTTGGGCGGGCCCCCTGCATGTGCCCCGCGATGCCTCGCCCGCCGAGTGCGAAAAACTGCGCCTCGATATGGAGGCAATGCTCAATCGTTTGCGAACCCAGAACGACACTTTACCGGAGGAAAACGCATGAAGCTTGGCATGATCGGACTCGGCCGCATGGGCGGCAATATGACCCAGCGCCTCATCGAAGGCGGCCATCAAGTGGTGGTCTACGACCCGTCAACCGAGGCCATGAAGCTGGCCACCGGCCTGGGCGCGCTGCCCGCCTCCAGCTTGGCCAATCTGGTGGCCAAGCTGGAAGCGCCGCGGGTGGTTTGGATGATGGTGCCCTCGGGCGCAATCACCACCACCACCGTCAATCAGCTCCTGACCGAGCTCAAACCGGGCGACGTTCTCATTGATGGCGGCAACTCGCATTACAAGGACTCTGTTGTGCACGCCGAGATGGCCGCCAAACAGCAAATCCATTTCCTTGACGCCGGCACCAGCGGCGGCGTGTGGGGATTAAAGGTCGGCTACTGCCTGATGGTGGGCGGCGAGCGCGCCGCGTTTGACCGCGCCGAGCCCGTATTTAAGACGCTGGCGCCCCCTGACGGGTACTTGTACACCGGCCCAGCCGGCTCCGGCCATTTCGTCAAAATGGTGCACAACGGTATCGAATACGGCATGCTGCAAGCCTATGGCGAGGGCTTCGAGATTTTGGAAAAGTCCCCCTACCCGGTGGATCTGCGCGCCGTCGCTCACCTTTGGAATCAGGGCAGCGTCATTCGCTCCTGGCTTTGTGAGCTGGCGGAAAACGCCTTCGCCCGCGAACCGCATCTAGACAGCATACGGGGCTATGTGGATGACACCGGCGAAGGGCGGTGGACCGTGCAGGCGGCGCTCGAACAGAACGTCCCTGCGCCGGTGCTCACCCTTTCGCTGCTCGCTCGCATCCGTTCGCGCCAGACCGAATCGTTCAGCGCCAAAGTGATCGCGGCGCTGCGCAACGAGTTTGGCGGCCATGCGGTGAAAACGACGACAACGAAATGATTGAATGGATCACCACCGCGGCCGGGCAGGATGCGACCGGCGAGTTTTGCCGCAGGCTGCACTCCCAGGCCAGCATTCTCAAGGGTGAATACGCCGTGGCGCTCACCGGCGGCAACTCGGCCCGCGTTTACTACGACGCCCTGGCGCGGACCGGGGTGCCGGCGCGGCTCCGGTTTTATTGGAGCGATGAAAGACTGGTTCCACCTTCCGACCCGGACAGCAACTACACGCTCGCCGCCGACCATCTCCTGCTTTCGACCGGCGTCGAGGACGGCCACGTTTTTCGCCCCGACACTTCCCTGCCGCCCCAGGAATGCGCCGCCGACTATGCCGCCACCATTCGCAAGCACGTGGAAGGCGGACCGATCAGCACACCGCAGTTCCCGCTCATCATTTTGGGACTGGGTGAAGACGGCCATACCGGCTCGCTCTTTCCCGGCCGCGACCCCTTTGAGGACAACGACCTGCTGGTGCGCGCCGTCGAGCCCACCACGCAACATCCGCATCCGCGCGTGACCTTTACCCCCAAGCTGATCAACAACGCCAGCCGGGTTTGGTTTGTGATCACCAACTGCGAATCGAAAAAGGCGTGGGCGGTCGATCAGTTGCGCAAGCGCGCCGCCTCGCCCACGCAAGTGCCGGCGCTCACGGTTGACCCCGATCAGACCCGGGTCACGATTTTCTGCGCGTAAGCGGCGGCCTACGGCTTGTTGCCGGCGGCTTTCTTGGCCGTCGGCGCGAGTTCCGGCGTGGCCGGCGGCGCCGGCATGGACCCGGCGGCGAAGCGTGGCAGGGGTTCATCGCTCATGGCCAGCGCATACGCGGCAGCGGCGATTTCAGCCGCGCCCTCGCGCACATCTTCGGGCACAATGCGTTCGTAGGTATCGAGGTTGGTGTGCCAGGTGAAGGGCTGGTACTCGATCGGGTCCTGCTCGAAGTTAATGCCGGTCAGGCCCGCTTGGTTAAACGAAGTGCTGTCGGTGCCGCCGGTGCGGCGGCTCGTGTTGGCGCTCGAGCCCTCGAAGCCCCAATCCTTGAATGACGCCAAATATTGGCCCATCAGCTTGGCCGCCTCCGGCGGACCGAACACGCTGGCGCCACGCGGTTTGCTGGTGCCATCGTCAATATTGAGATAAGCGACCAGATCTTTGTACTCGGGCTTTTGGTTCTCGTAGGTGCCAAAATGCATGTCAACGTAGGCGAGCGAACCCAAAAGGCCTTCTTCCTCGCCGCTCCACAGCGCCACGCGAATCGTCCGCCGTGGGCGCAGGTGCGCGGCCAGAATGATCCGCGCCGCCTCCATCATCATGCTGCTGCCGATGGCGTTATCGGTGGCGCCGGTGGCGTTGTTCCAGCTATCGAGATGGCCGCCCAGCATGACCACTTCGTTAGCCTTATCGGTGCCGCGGATTTCGCCCACCGCGTCGTACACCGTCTTGCCGGCGGGGTAGGTGGTGTTGACGATGTTGAACCGCAGCGTCACCGGCGTGCCGTCGGCCAGCACGCGCGCAATGCGCCCGTAATCGTCGTTGCGCATCACCACGGTCGGCACCTCCTGGCTTACGTCGTAGGTCGGGTTGTTGTAGGCGACGATCACGCCGTGATCCATGCCCGAGTCGTTGATGCGCACGCGAACGTCGTTCTTCAGCAGAAAGGCGTCGAGCTGGGTGGCAATCTGCTGGCGCGTCAGCCGTGACGGGTCGGGCGGCGCTTGCGGACCTCGTCCGCCGCGCCCGCCGCGCTGGTACTGGGCGCAGGCGGGGTCGTCGGGAGTGTTGTTGAACTGGCACGTCCAGAACGCGTCGGGGCGGCGCAGCGGCGCCGGGTTGAAGTTCACCGGAACCACGCGCGGCTCGCCCATCAGCACAATCTTGCCCTTGATACGCGGCGCGGTCTGGGCGAAGTAGGCATCGAGCTCGGCTTGCGTCGGCGGCGGCTCGGGCGTCGCACCGCGCACGGGTATGCCCATACCGGGCGGCGTAATCAGCACCGCCTCGGCGGTCACCAGCCCGTTGGTGCCCTGCGTCCAGTGCAACGGCTTGACCATTAATTGTCCGTGGAAGGGCGAGACGGCATCCGCCTGAAGCGTGAGGTTGTCCCAACCGGGCACCGGCGCATCGAGGCGCGTCGGGATGAACGGGTACGGCTCCAGGTGGGTGTTGGTCATTCCGAAGCTGGCCATGGTCTTGATTGCCCAATCGTCGGCCGCCTTGAGGTTAGGCGTGCCGGTCAGGCGCGGACCATAAACGTCGGTCAACTCGTGCTCGATCCACATGATCCTGGAGTTCTGCGGGGTTTCGAGCGCGCGCAGTTGCGCGTTCACCTGATCGCCGGGCGTTACCTCCTGGCGGGCAGCGAAGAGCGCCAAGGTGAATAGCGCCAGTACCAGCAGAGAGAGCAAGAGTTTCTTGGACGTAAGTCGCATCCCGTTATAGTACAGCCACTTAGGTTTTCCGGACCGGTCCAACCGGCGCGGTAGAATTAGGTATGCCCACCGCATCAGGATATGCAGCCGCCGCCGCCAAAGCGCCGCTCGGGCCATTCTCGTTCGAGCGCCGCGAACTGCGCCCAAACGACGTAGCGATCAAGATTCTTTATTGCGGTGTTTGCCATTCCGACATCCACCAGGCGCGCGATGAGTGGGGCGGCGGCGTCTTCCCCATGGTCCCCGGCCATGAGATTACCGGGCGCGTGACGGCGGTCGGCGGTGCGGTGAAAAAGTTCAAGTCCGGCGACCTGGCCGGCGTCGGCTGCCTGGTGGATTCCTGCATGCAGTGCGACAACTGCCGCGCCGGTTTTCAGCAGCACTGCGAGCGCGGAGCGTCGCTCACCTATAACGGACGCGAGCAGGGCACCGGGGCGCCCACCTACGGCGGTTACTCCGATCACATCGTCGTGCGCGAGGAGTTCACGCTGCGCATCACCCACCCCGAAAAAGATCTGGCCGCGGTGGCGCCGCTGCTCTGCGCCGGCATTACAACCTATAATCCGCTGGTGCGTTGGGGTGCCGGTCCGGGCAAGCGCGTCGGCGTGGTTGGCTTGGGCGGCCTCGGCCACATGGCGCTGAAACTGGCCCACTCAATGGGGGCGGAGGTGGTGCAATTCACCTCGTCGAAAAACAAGATCGCCGACGCCAAGCGTCTGGGCGCCGATCGCGTCGTGCTCTCATCCGATGCGGCGGCGATGGCCGCGGAACGTAACCGTTTCGATTTCATACTCGATACGGTTTCGGCGCCGCACGACATGAACACCTACCTCAACCTACTGCGCCGCGCGGGGGTCATGACCATTGTGGGCGTGCCGGAAAAGCCGCTGGAGATTGCGGCCTTCTCGCTCATCCTCGGCGACCGCGTGCTGGCCGGCTCGGCGATTGGCGGCCTGCCCGCCACGCAGGACATGCTCGACTACTGCGCCGCGCACAACATCGTCAGCGACATCGAGATCATTCCCATCCAGCAGATCAACACCGCGTACGAGCGCGTGGTGAAGAGCGACGTGAAGTACCGCTTCGTCATTGACCTGGCGAGCCTGAGCCCACGCGGATGACGCAAGCCGAAGCCCGCGCCACCCTGGATGATATTTTTTCCGGCGCCTGGGATCAGGCGCGCATTCAAACTTTGCTGACCGAACTCGGCGCCCGCGGTGAAACCGTGGACGAGGTAATCGGCTTCGCCCAGGCCATGCGCTCCGCCGTGGCCGACATTGGGCTGGGACCCCGGCCGCCCGACTCGATTGACAATTGCGGCACCGGCGGCGGCGGACGCCGAACGTTCAACATCTCGACCGCCGCCGCGCTGGTCGCCGCCGGCGCCGGCGCCCGCGTCGCCAAGCACGGCAACCGGAGCGCAACCAGCGTGTGCGGCTCGGCCGACGTGCTCGAAGCCGCCGGCGTCAATCTTGCCTGTCCGCCGGAGCGGCTCGGCCCCTGCCTGAGCGCAACAGGTTTCGTATTTCTCTTCGCCCCGGTTCTGCATCCGGCGATGCGCCACGTGATGCCAGCCCGTCGTGCGCTGGGTACGCGCACCGTTTTTAACTTGCTCGGCCCGCTCACCAACCCGGCCGGCGCGCAGGCGCAAGTGATCGGCGTAGCGGTGAAAGACCAACTCCGGCTGCTGGCCGCCGCGCTCGCCGGCCTGGGCACGCGCCATAGCCTGGTCGTCTACAGCGACGACGGCCTCGGTGAATTCTCCACCGCCGCTTTGAACCAAGTAGTTGAAATCAAAGACGGCGTCAGCACCGAGTACACGTTCGACGCCCGCGACCTCGGACTTGCCCCGCCTGCGCCAGGAGCGCTCGATTGCGCCAGCCAGGCGGATGCCGTCGCCGCACTCGGCCGGTTGCTGGCGGGCGAACGCGGCGCGTACCGCGAGGTCGTTTTGTTGAACGCCGCCGCCGCGCTGCTGGTTGGCGGCGTGGCTCGCGACTGGCGGCAGGGGCTCGACATGAGCGCCGCCGCCATTGCCAGCGGCGCCGCCCGCGCCAAACTGGAAGCGCTTATCGCATTCACCGGGGAGCGCGCGGACCATGCGTGAACCGCTCCAACACGTTGTTGTACTTGGCGCCGGCACCATGGGCGCTCGGCTGGCCGCGCACTGCGCCAACCACGCGCTCGACGTGCACCTTCTCGACGTCACCCGCGAGCAGGCGGCCGCGGGATGGCGCGCGGCGCAGGCGACGCGCCCCGCCGCGCTGTTTCTGCCTGAATTCGCCCGCCAGGTCACAACTGGCTCTTTCGACGACGCAGCGGCGGCGCTCGCGCGCGCCGATTGGGTGGTCGAGGCCGTCGTCGAAGATCTCGAAGCGAAGCGGGCGCTGCTCGATTCGCTTGCGCCCCGGGTCGGTCCGCACACGCTGCTCACGACTAATACCAGCGGCCTTCCGGTCGCGTCGGTGGGCGCGGGGCTGAGTACGGAGTTGCAACGCCGATGGTGGGGCACGCATTTTTTCAACCCGC